>JAZQDL010000021.1:0-18905 GCA_045546835.1 Faecousia sp. | reverse complement strand
TATATGCTTGCTGGACCAAGCATCAGCGCCAACAGCGCTATCATCAATATTGACCTCCCCCGGGTCGCCTTTTTCACCCTGAGAACCTTGCGCACCGGTTTCACCCTTGTCGCCCTTCTCGCCCTTGTCGCCTTTTTCGCCTTGTAGGCCTTGAGGACCAGTATCTCCTTTCTCACCCTGAGGACCTACCACTTTACCTACAACATAAACATCACCATTTGTGAAGTGCATAGACAACCTACCGTCAGCTCCAATTGTTGCTGCACGAACACTAATACCGTCTTGGCCTGCGGCACCAGTTTCACCTTGGATACCTTGTTCGCCCTGAGGACCAGCGGGAAGTATCACATCTACAGGAGTAACAGCTTCCATACCAAATTCACTTGCCTCAAAAGCAATTTGTACAACATCTTTAGCAGTTTGCCTTACAACCGGAGTATAATATCCACCTGCTTCCGGATAAGTATAATCTTCAGGCTTAGGCCTTTGTATAACAGAGAAAATATCGGAATGCTCCGTGTGCTGACCGCCTTCGTTCTTGACATAGGCAAATACCTTTAACGGCCGATCCGACTGCAAAAAGATGTTAGGAACATCTACGAGCTGCCTCCCGTTTTCCTCGTATACTTTGTTTATTAGAGCTTTTTCCGTGGTTCCATTATCAAAATGAACCTCGCTGCAGGTATCGTCGGACACAATGAGCCGTTGTCCTAAATCCCACTGCCAGAACGAGGTCCTGCCGTCGTAAATTGAAAAGACAGACATAATCAATCCTCCTTGGCTATCACGTTACATTAAAGGAATCGAGAGATATTGCGAAGCAGACGGTGAGTTTGCTGAGTGTGACTGTCAGCTTATTACTTGCAGTACACGCAAAACTTAAATTATCCGCTCCCCAGATTTTCTCCCATATGAGATTTGTTGTTCCACTTCCTGTAGCAACAAAATACACACTGCCAGCCCCAGCATCAACAGTATCGGTCGCGGAATGCGCAACAAACAAATAAGCAGAATATCCATTTCTGTCCAGCGTGAAATCTTTACTGGACGAAGAGTGATTGCCCATTGCCCGAACTCTCACACCATTCAAATAAGTAAGAAGTAGACTGCGAACAGCCATATTGTTTACATTCGATACATTATGGCTATCCATATCAAGATCTCCTGCCATAGTGCCACCAAGCAGGGGAAGCAGAGCTGCCAGGGCATCCGCAGGGGTTGGGTCTTCAACATCCGGGCAAAGGAGCTGTGCCAAGGCATCAGGCAGCACTGCCGCCTTGCTGTAGGGCGTGCCCTCTGTGATAGGCTGATCATCTCTTGTAAGGGTGATCGTAAAAGGTTCGCCTGCCTGCATTTTAGCTAATGCTTCGGCACTTAAAACGGCTTGGTACTGCCCCGGCGCGCCAGGTACTCGATCTTTCATAAAACATTCTCCTCTCCGGCGAATATCTCGCCACTGAAACTAAAAGTATTGAGGATCGCTATTACTCTGCAGTACACAAAGTGCAGACCCTTTTCGATATCGTTTGCGCCCTGCCAGTTAAGATGCTCCATCGTTGCCGGCAAGGCTGTTTCCGGTGCAAAGCAGTCACACAATGTATGGATATTGGATATATACCGCTGCATCTGTGAAGCTGTTGGCCAGGTATCCACCGAGAATTGCCCAGGAAGTCCCCAGTCCGTCTTGCAAGACAGATTTAGTTGCTTGTCCAGCCGTTTTGCCAGCTCAGCCAACTGCTCTACTGCCTGCTCCACGCGGTTTAGATCCTCATAGCTGTAATACCCCTTAGGTGTCCCGAGGAGCACATCAGCTTCAGTTCGATCTGTTATAAACTTCATAACGGTGCTGCCTCCATATCTCCAGAATAAAGTTCACCGGAATACCTGAAGCCGTCAAAGAGCACCTTTGCGCCCAAAATTGTCACAGAGGCGGTGTGCCCTGTGGGCGTCAGGCTGCTTTCCATAGCCGTGATGTAGCCTTTCAGCATTTCGCCCCAGGGATTTTGTGAAGTGACGACCTGACCGGCTCTCTGGCTTGTGATCACTGCTTCCTGCGTGAGTGTCTGCCTAAACTGTGACACTGCATACAGCCGTTTCAGCACATCCGCCACATTCCCCCTGTGGATAAGTGTTGCTTCATCCACAGAATAAACATTGTTCCGCTCAGATGCTGTGGCTTCCGGATTTCGCTGTGTGTGCCTTGTGGTGCTGTGCAGATATTTCTTTCCGGTTAAGGTCACTTCTCCATCAGCTGTGATCGTCACCCAGTTAGCTCCGCTGCCGGTGATCGTACCACCGGATATCGCGTAGCTGTGGTGCGGATCTGCAAAGGTAACAAGCATATCACTGCCGGATATGGTTTCCGCATCTAAAAGGGTTTCAGCCTCCGCAGAGGGCGTAAATTTATGCGCCACCACTTCGACCTTCGCAATGCGCGGATCTGTTTTAACCTTACTTCCGCAGAAATTATCGCTTTTTGTAAAGGATGCAGATACTTCTATAGGGATTGGTATAATCCGTATTGCGCTGCTGCCTTGTGTGGAAACAACCGCACCAAGAGCAAACGCCAGCTGCTGCAAGGCTTCCCGCCGTGTGCAAATGGGAAGATATCCTGTAACCGTCCGGCTTTGGAAGCTCTCGTGCAATTCATAGGAAAAGCCATCGAGAATATCATCCAGCACCTGCCTGACCGGCTCTGCATTGAATATGCCGCCCATATATTCATCCTCCAGTCTGCCTATGGCAGATTGGCAGGAGAAAGAATAATACCGCTTTGCCTGACGGCTGCTGGATGCAATATACTGAACGGCATACAGCTTATCGTTTCGGTAAAGCTCCATTTGCTGGTTTTTCTGTGGGACTAATGCCCGTTCTCTTCTGTCGTGGATATCGATACGCATCGTATCGACCGTCAGCTCACTCAGCAGCGGATCTATTTCATTTACGACCGAAACGGAAACGATCTCATCCTGATCAAACCAGCACACCTGCCCGATCTCGACTTTTTGAACCTTAGCAAAATGCCCCGGAATATTGGTGCGCAGCAGTTCAATCTGCACCTTGTCAAAGCTCTCAACCGTATGCTGTATGTTCCACTGGGGCGCATCCGGTTTGGCAACCACCTGAGAAAGGACAGAAGTCCCGTTGTACCAGGTAATACGGATCTCACTGCACCATTCATTGGTTGCAGGCCAGAAGGTGAACGAAAGACCCGTTGCTGTATAGGCGGACAGGAACAGGAAGGTAAGTGATGGAGGTTTATCAAATACCCCCTGTTCCCCGGAGGCTTCCGCGCTCCACCAGAACCCGTTTGGTTCGTCCGGTATCATTTCTCGGTTTCCGTCCAATAGCCACCCCTGCGGCTCTGTCGTGGCGTAAGCAATGTCTTTCCCGCCAAGTGCAACAGATTGGGGGTCAGCAAAAGGCTGCCCCTGTCCTTCGACCTGAGCAGCCTCCTGTGCGCCTACCGGCACATCAATATATTTGACTTTCAAACTCATACCTTCACCTTAGGTCCCATTGCAATAAAGTTGATCGTGATATCGCCCCACACAGACTTCTGATTTGCAACAACGGTAAGATCTTGCTCACCGCTTGTTACATACATCCGCTGCGTAAGTGTCTCCTGTCCGTAGGGAAACACGCATATGTGGCTCACTGCAGGCTGAGAGATTGCCTCCCAGAAGGCATCCATTGCAGCAACATCACTCCCTCTGGGGGAAATCGTCATAGAGTAGTTGTAGAATGTACCGATCGGATCTCGGTACATTTCACCGTCCAATGTTCTGCCGCTCTTCTCGGTATCCAGCACGGAGAATTTGCGGGTCAGCTTCGTTACACACACATTGTAGCCAACACCGTCAATGGTAAAAAGCTGTTTGCTGTCCATTATGTACCTGCCTTTCTGACTAAGCTGCCGCCCACACGCCGTCCCTCTATTTCAATGACCGGATTAAGCACTCTTGCCAGCTGGGCAAGATCACCGGTAAAGTTGACAGTAATATCACCGATACCCCCTGTCTCCATAACCTCTGCCAGTGCCTGCTTAATTGTGTCGAGTGGTGCCTCGATGTTGGTTCCGTGCTTCTGATCACCGACCATTGCCAGAAACGGTTTGTTAGCAGGTAACACCGCACCTTGGGCAAGGTATGGAATTTTAGGTGTTTCCGTGGGCATACTGAATCCCCAGTCCTTACCCAACAGTTCACCGAAGCTTTTCACAATACTGCCAACTCCGTTTACCACACCAGCTATTGCGGAGTACAGTGCCGCTATCAACGCATTGATTGCCCAAATCACCGCGTTTGCAACACCCTTCACGATTCCTACAAGACCTTCCCACAAACCTTTGAATACTTTTACAATACCACCCCACGCGCGCTTCCAGTCCAAAGTAAACACGCCTACGACAAACTGGATAATACCGTCAAGGATAGTGATTATGCCGCCTATGACATCTGCAATAAGTCCAACAGCATAGCCAACCCAATCAACGATCAATCCAATTGCATTGACCACTACCGGTGCAAGAAATGCAATGATCCAGTCAATCACCGGCTTCAGAAACCCATTCCAAAGGGCCAGAATGTTCTCACTGACAGATGAGATAAATTCCACAATATTATCCCACAGAGGCTTCAGGTGTTTTTTCCAAACCCAATCAAAAGATTCTCCGCACCACGTTACCACAGGATCAATGATATTGTTGTAGATATACCACCAAGTTTCCCACAAACCATTCTTAAAGTCTGTAAAGCCCTGGAGCAGATCTCCGCCGTAAGTATCCCAGTTTGTGGAAATTGATTCGCACATATCGGAAAAAGTGGTTTGGATGCCTTCGTAAGCCGTCTGCAATATACCGCAATATTCCTGGATCAGTAGGCAACTATTTTCAAAGTCCGTAGTCCAGATATCCATTGCTACTGGCATAACTTCGGCAAAGATGGGGGCGAAAGTAGTATTAAAATCGTTAACGATAGAAGGGATAAAGTCTGTAGTAATGTATGTACCAAACGGCAAAAGCGCCTTGTCCTTCAATGTAGTCCAGGCAGCACCAATTCTCTTACCCGCGCTCTCGACAGACGGACCCAGATTTGAAAATGCTTTACTCCAAGCGGATATAGATGGCAAAAACGCCGTTTTAATCTCCTTACTAAAGCCCTTAATCTTTTCAATTAATGCTTGGATCTTAGGCGTGATATTATCCTGAACCTCACTGCTGGCTGCGATTGTACCTACAGAAACATCCGGAGCACTGCCTGTGCCGGTACTTGCAGAACCACTTCCACTGTCTGGAGACTGAAGGATGTTCAATTCGTCGAAACTAGCTAAAGATTTCTTTGCAGCTTTGCCTGCTTTGGTTACACCGTCTGCAAGATCTTCCTGTGCAGCAGCTCCGGCAGACGCAGATTCACCAATGGCGGTAGTTTGAACAACTACCTTACCAAAAATACTACCAACTGTTGTAGCAATGGCATTTGCAAACCGTGTAACAGCAGAAATTGCAGTATTGATTGCAGGAAGGAAATACTGAACAATCGGATTCACAATATTGCCGACTGCTATCTTCAAATTATTGAAATTGAAGGATAACTGCTGAAGCTGTCCGGACAGAGTTCCAGCAACCTTGGCAGCATCACCAGTCTGATATTTGCTTTCCTCCAGAATTCCTGTTACTTCAGCCTGAATTTTTTGCTGTTGCGTGAGATTATTTGCGGTTGTGCCGATGGACTTGGCATATTCATCCCACATCTTTGCAACATTTTTGGTAACGCCTGCATTGTCCACCAGAATGCTGTTTTCATTTTTCAGACCTTCTGTGGCACTCTGAACAGCTTCGCCCATAGTTAGGCTTGCCTGACGGCCATATGCCGAGGCATTTTTTAATGCAATCAGGGTTTTCTGAATCTGGCTATCGTCATAACCTCGCATTGCCAAATTCTTATATGCTGCAGCAGCATTGGTCATAGGAATAAGACCATCTTTTACATAGTCTTCAAGGAATACCTTTGCGCTAGAAAAACTGCGACCCTGTCCATCCAGAATGCTCTTCAGACCTGTCAATGCATCCGAAAGTTGCATAGCCGCTTTAGAGGATTCCACACCGAATTGCACAATAGCCTTTATAGAAAACGCAGCAGCGATAGCGCCACCCAGTTTTCCAACAACAGACTTCAATCCGCCAAGAGATCCGGAGATATTGCCAATACCCTTTTGCAGGCCTTTATTATCAAGCGCAGTACTTATTGTTACCTTTCCGTCACTCTTCCCCACTTCATCACCTCCGGGGTGTTTATTCACCGAGCAGCTTTTTCAGCCGCTCCTGCTCTGCCAGCTCTTCGGCAGAATATTTCTTTTTGAGATCTACCCGGGATCTGTTCTCCCGGTAAAAATCTTTTTCCCACTGCTCCAGTTTCTTCCCCCGGCGCAACTTGTCACGGATGGATACCAGTGTGCTAAGCTGTCCTTCACCGATGGCGTGGAAATAAGAAAGGAAAGTCCACCAGTGCAAATACGGAAGGGCACGGATCTCTGTGCCGGCAACCTTATTTACATCGGCTACGATCACCTGGGCATCCTGCTCCCAATCCAGAAGCTTTGGTCCAGCTTTGGTGTCTGTCTCACCGCAGGAGATAAACTCTGCCAAATATTCCATTGCTTCCTGTTGATGCTCTGCCGGTATTTCTCCATCATAGAACAGCGCAAGAGCGATCCGCCATCGCAAATATTCTGGTTTATCCGGATCTTCCAGATATCCCATAATTTCCAGAATGTCCCGGAAATCTGTGTTCAGCCGGTACACTGTGCCGCCGATCTTTGCAGTCTGCGGCAGCTTCCAGGGTGTCATTGCTGCGCCCGGCGTGCCGCCCGGTTCAGCTGGGCCTGCTGGACCGCATCGCCGATCTGCTGCTTAGCGCAGCTCTCAGCTCCCTGCTGAATGATGGGGAGAAGCGCATTCAGCAAATTTGTAATAACCCTCTCACCGTTGGTGGCAACAGCCATCAGGTTTACGCCCTCCATAATGTCGTTGAAGTCGTTGCCCTTACCGAACACCCAACCCAATGCATCCTTCATCTGCTTATCGGCATCTGCCAACAGGCTCAGAGTGGCAGCACCGTCATTTTCATTCAGCTTTGCTGCCTTGTCTGTCAGGTCCTTTTCAATTTCCTGGATCTTCTCAGAAGCCTCCAGAAACCGTGCATATACATTCGGGTCACCGGGATTGAACCGGAGCACGCCATTATTGTTGATCTTATATTCGCGAATACCGCTGTCAAAATGTAAAACTTCCAAAACATATCCTCCTGTAAAGTAGTCCCACCCCACAGCTGGGGTGGGATTAATTCCTTATTCCGCTGTAAATGTCTTTGTGGTCACATTGAATGTGCCCTTAGTCCGTGCACCGGTAAAGTGCAGGGTAAAGGGGATCTGATAACCGGTGGTATCGCCACCGTAAGAGGTCACCTCAATGTACACCTCTTCCTTCACTGCAGGATAAGAGCCGTCCTCGGCAGGCTCCCACAGCTTTACTTCCACCACATCTGCCTTCAGGTCATCCAGCACCTGCTGATCATCAATGATCTTCTGCAAACGGGCAAACAGTGCGGAATCCTTTTCCGCGTAGTAGGGCTCCACAGAGCCGGTCTTTTCATAACTGGAGATCAGAATAGAGGTTTCCCCAAGAATGTTCTTCTTGGTGTCCACCTGCGCGGACATCTCCGGGCTGAACTCCTCCAGATCCTTGCCCAGGCGTTCATACACCGCTGCTTCGCTCGTAGCAGTGTTAATAAAGTGGGCAAGGTACTTCCGTTCGATTTTTGCCATATTAATTCACCTCATAAATTTTTGTAAAAGTGACGGACAATTGCACCGAATAAATGCCTGTCCCTTCTTCATCAGCTGAATCAACCCCGCCGTTCTGAGCCACGATGGTCTCAGTTTCAGGAACATCTCCAAAGGTAGGCACTAGCCGGCGTATGCTCTGTTCCTGGATCCAGTTTTGCAGATTCAAAAGCCAGTTAGCATTTTCGGTAGCACCTTCATCATCCTCAGGAGATTTGGCAAAGGAAAAATACAGCGCGAAATTGTATTGGTTCTTAACGGTCACATTGCCCAGAATATCTTCATTCCGGGATATCTCCACAAGACCGGCAGGGTCAATGCTCCCGTTGTCCGGCTGAGTAGAGTAGTAATCTACCCTGAGTTTCTGTAGCCTATCTATCGCTGGATAGGTCCGCAGCCACTTCCGGATTTTTTCAAGATCTGACATAGTTTATCCCTTTCTGTCAATGTACCGCTGCGCATCAGCTGCCATTGCCTTTCCTTCGTGCGTAGAAACAGCAATATCCCACCGTGGACCGGCTCTGCGGTTCTTCGTTTTGGTATACTTCAAATCCCGGGTTGTGCGTACTTTTGTGCATCCCTTCCGGGATCGCCATCCTTCCGGGGTCATAAATCCCGCAGCACCGGTCTTTGGATCTACCATAACCTTGCCGTGGAACAAATACTGTCCTTCCGGTGCATCTGATATGATCTCCGGCTTCCGGATGTTCGTCTGGGCGATCGTCACCTTTATAAACATTCCGGAAAGAAACGGCATATACTTAGTGATCCGCCGCAGCACATTTGCAGTATGAAACTGCTGAACATCTCCCGTCGCATTCAGTCCCTTATCCTGCAGGACTTTAGCAACACTGTTCATTTCCAGATAGGCAACGGTACCATCAGGCAGGCGAAAAAGCCGTTTTTTGCTCATCCGCCTGCCTCCGTGTGTACGATCTTTCCATTCCAGTACTTTGGATCCACATAGCTGACAACGACCAAGCCATTCACCTTGGAAGGGATGAAGTCTGACCATTCTTCTCTGTTTGTGATCTCAGGACCGGCACCAAGCAGCACCTTATCGCCTGTAAATACTGCCTGTTTAGATCCCGGAATTACTAACAGGAAGGAATTTGCCTCCTTGCTGCCGGTCTTGTCAACGGTCTGTGTCTTCCGGAAGTCCAGGAAGGCATTTTTATACACTGTCCGGGTGTATTTATCCTCGTCCTTGTGGTACACCGTTACCGTCTGGTTGCACAGCCTGTAATCCACAGGACAGGGAGGTAACTTCCGCACAAGCATCAGCCCACCCCCCTGCTGATCTGCAGATACTGGCAGGCACAGCGATATAATTCCCGCTCCTGTGCCTTGGGGCTGACATCTACCGCATTTCCTGCACTGCCATAGCTGACAGATACAGAGCCGATAGATGCCGATGCAACCGCACCTGTGCCGTTCTGTGCGGCAATAAAATAGGCTAAGGCATCAACCATAGCGCATATCGCCATAGCCTCCGCATTTTCATCCGGAGGCGTGACGGTATACAGTCGCTTGTACTTATCAAGCTGGTTTTGCGCCCGGACGGCAAGCTGATGCCATTCTTCCTGGGTTACCGCATTTCCGGCATACTGTTGACCCCTGTAAAAGCTATAGTCTACCATCGGGCACCTCCTTGTTCAGCAGGATTTACGCAGCAGCGATAGCGATATCCTTCAGCACGGCAGCCTTCAAGGTGTTCTTCAGGGCAACACCTGCCACCAGCTCCACTTCACCGGTCTTGACTGCACCGGGTGCATTCAGGTCAGGCATATAGGAGTGGATCACACCGTCACCGGTGGGGGAAATGCCGTGGAAGCCGTCCAAGCCCAGAGAAACAGCATAGATTGCAGTCTTGCCACCCTCAGTAGCCACCACATCAACAGATTCACTGCCGTTGTAGTACTTACCCATATCCACCATAGGCACGCCGCTGTAAGTCTCCACAACGCGACCAAAGTCATCCTTGGTCCGCTCGTAGTAACCGGCACGGCGGGCAATGGAGCGCAGCTTGATCAGCATTGCCTGGTTCATCAGCAGCATAGAGGGAGTGCCGTCCATTGCACCCATCAGACCGTCCATCTCATCCAGGAAGGCGTTGTAATTCTCGTCCAGCTCTGCAGAGGTAGTCAGGGGCACCTCACTGGTGATCTCATTCGCAGTGCCTTTGAGCAGTGTCTTAAGACCGTCAAAGGAAGTACTCTTAGTGCCGTTGATAACGGCGTTGTGGAAATAGTTGGCGGTTGCCTTGATCTTCTGCTCTGCCTGGAATGCCAGTTCATCCACAGCACCGGCAGTGTTCTGCAGTACACGGTCCAGCTGGAAAGCGCCACCCATAATCACTGCATTGGTGGTCTTCTTCTCCCGCTTTGCTTCACCGGGGACGTACTCACTGTTAATGGTACGCACCGCAGCAGTGGTGGGGGATTTCAGCTGAATGTAACCGTAGGCAAGAGTGCTGCCACCGGTGCCGGGGGAAATGCAGTTATCGAATACCATACGGTCCAGCAGCAGGGAGCTGCGCCGGAACATATCCACGATCTGCTGATCTACCTTGTCGGCCATACCGACCTTTGCTTCTGCCAAAGTAATTGCCATAATTCAATTCATCCTTTCGTTTACTTGGAATATTTCTCCCGCAGTGCGCCACTAAGAGATGTGACTTCACCTGTGGGAGTGTTGACTTGTGTTCCCGCACCCGGGGAATAAGGGGGAGGTGTGCCCTCTCCGTCGAAGAGGTAGCCGCTTTCCTTCTTCAGGTCCTCCAGTGCGGCATTGATGGCTTTCTGCTGATCTTCGCTTCCTCTCAAGGCTTCTACATCCAGCAGCGCAGTGATTGCCTTGGCACTTTTGCCCTTAGCAGCTGCAATAGCACTGTCCAGAACGCCCTGGAACTTGATGTTGTCCAGTTCCTTCTTGTGGTTAGCCACAGCGGTGTCGTGCGTTTCTTTCCACTGTGCAGCCGTCTTGCCATCCACAGTGCCGTCTGCCTGCTGTGCCTTCAGGGTGTCGCGCTCTTTCTTGATGTCCTCATAGTCAGAATAAGGCTTGACAGCATCCGCTTTCGCTTTTGTGACGTCTCTGCCGTTTTCATCCATAATGGCATCGATCACTTCCTTAGGAAGTGCTTCCTCGCCCACCTTGAGATTTTGCAAAAATTCGCGTTTCATAGGGTTTCCTTTCTCCGATACGCTTTGATCACGGAGGTTGCTTCTCCTTCGGTCAGTGTTTTTACGCCCACCACGGCAAAATTTGGGTATGAAAAAAAAGCAACTGTCCGGAAAAACCGAATAGTTGCTTTCATCAACAGTATTAACTTGCCGGCAACTTGCTACAGATGTAAGTTAAATAGCAAGTAAGAAATTAAGACAACTCTTAGTTTCTTAGAGTTTCTTCTTTTGTTGCTGTTAATTCTTGAAGAAGATAAGCATCTGCAATATGCATGTTGCCATATATTTCTTTCCGGGATCGCAGATCCTCCGGGTTGTCCGCCTCAACCCACTTAAGAAATGTCTTGTGAGTAACATTTAACTTGCTGGCGGCTCCTCTGGCTGAGCAATAGCCGCTCAAATACCTGTTTTTCACCTCTTCGTATTCAGCGGACCGATCAATGGGAGCACGGCCAAACTTGACACCTCTCGCCTTGGCGGCTGCGATGCCTTCCTTTTGCCGTTGCTTGATAAACTCACGCTCTGTTTGTGCCACATAGGAAAGTAACTGCAGCACAATGTCCGCAATCAATGTTCCGGTCAAATCCCGGTTTTGCCGAGTGTCCAGCAGTGGCATATCCAGCACCACGATGGCAGCTCTCTTTTGTTTTGTGATAGTTCTCCATTGCGCCAAAATCTCATCATAGTTTCTGCCCAGGCGGTCGATGCTCTTGATCACAAGCGTATCGCCGCTTTTAATTTTGCGCAACAGTTTTTGATACTGCGGCCGTTCAAAATCCTTGCCAGACTGCTTGTCAAGATAGATCTGCTTTTTCTCAACCCCAAAGTCCTGCATAGCAATCATCTGCCGATCTGCGTTTTGATCCCGGGATGATACTCGTATATAGCCGTATGTGCTCATATTCACCTCTTTCGGGCATAGAAAAACCACCGTTCCATTACAGGTTCGGTGGTTAATCGATATTGATCATAAAACTGCACTTATCACAGCAGAAGAAATGGCTGCTTTGGGGATCGTTCTCAGTAGAAACTACCCCCTCGCCGCATTCAGGGCAAGTCGGTGTTTCCCCATTTCTTAGTCTCTGGATAAATTCAATTGAATTCACTTTTTCCATCTGTTGCGGCCTCCTTTTCTCCACTGATATTCAGGATAGAGATCTTTAACTGTTTTAATTATATTACGCATATCCTGGAATGTCAACACTCCGTGTTCGTGAATGTGTTCTCTAGCAAAGCATACTGCCTCTGCATATTGGCTACCACCAATACCATACTTACAGTGTGTAACTTCATGTACAAGTGTAGCTGCGGTTCTTTTTATTGTTTTCGTGTTTTTTGCATAAACCGTTATATGCTTTCCTATCGTATTTCCTAATTCATCTTGTGGAGCATCATCTGTATAAGTCACTTCAACAAAGCATTTTCCAGATGTGATAAACTCTATAGTCTCCTTGCCTATGTCGCTTTTTGCTAGATTATTATACAAACTTCTATGCGTAATTGCATCGCCCTTAAAAGGTTCCCATATAGTAACAGCATCTCTAAACCTTGCGGGATCACGTAACTGAGTGCGTTTTTCCGACAACTTATCTGCGCCTTCCGCTGCCTTGCCTTTCTTCCAATCAAAGCCAGCAGCCTCCATCCTGGCGTGCTGTGTGGGCAATCCGGCAGCCTTAGAAAAGCGGGAATATTCCTGCTTGATCAGTTGCAGCCGGATCTGATCTTGCTGTAGCTTATCCTTATCACCAAGCTGTTCATCAATGAGTATCCTGCGCTTGCGATCTTTGGCTGCTAGCTCAAGATTTCTCTGCCGCTGGATAGCCTCATACAGGGTGTAGTGCTTACCATCGTAGGTAATGCCCTTCTCGTTCTCCTGCCGCATCTCCTCCAGCTCTTCCGGCGTATACTGTGGGCTGTGCACGCCCAGCATAATGCCGAAAGCCTCGTGTCCGCAGTGCAGTGTACCGATACGGCGCACAAGGCTGTTATTCAATCGGGTGTATTCCTCATCTGTGTACTGCTTGCCTTGGATTGGTTCGTGGTCTGGAGCACTGGCACTGTGAGCGGATATTTCCCAACCGTTACAGCCAAGATCATCGTGGTTTTGCTGGGATATCTGCTCCTGCATAATTCCCATACCGCCCATAATATTGCGCCGTACAGCCGCCTCCAGAGAGGTATGCACACCAGTCTCATAGTCAATGGTGCGTATACCTTTCTTTTTCAGGTTCTGCACAGCCTCACGGACAGCCGATATGTAATCCTGCGCGCCGGTGCTTACCTTCTGGAATGCAAAATCACAGGCTTGTTGATAAGCCTGTGTAAGCTCTCGAAAATTTCCGTCTGGTCCAACAAAGCCCATTGTCTGGGTCATATTCATCAGATCGTCCTTAGCCTGCTTGACAGTGGCATTCAGGATCTGCTGTAATGTGGGGTTTGCAGCCAGCGGGATTGCGTGCGTTGTGGGAAATCTGGAAATATCAAAGTTATATCCTGCTTCTGCCGCTTGGGTAAGCAGCTGCTCTGCTTCCTTCTGTGACACCTTCAGCCGCTTTGCAATCTCTTTTTTCAGCTGCCTTTGGGACATACCCAGCTGCTGAGCTCGCCAGACCTGATAGGCTGCAGTGCCGGTCAGCTGTCCAGCCTCGGACACACGCCGGGCAATATCCTCGATTAGAAAGTCAATTATGGGATCTACCAGCTGTTCCGATTTACTGCGCAGCGCATCGATCTGGTAAGCGGTAAGCATTATTCATCCTCTTCTTCCACGACTGTAGGCATATATTTCTTGCGGATCGCTGCAAGATCTTTTTCTGTCTCTGTAGGCATATTAAACCGCCATCCAAGAGCGATCTCAGGTTTCAGCAGTCCGGAGCTTACCATACCCTTGTAATCCTCCCACGCCTTATTCTCATCGTAGAGGATGCCATTGCCCCAGTCGATGGACACCACATCCTCGGCGATCTCGTGCGCACCGGACACCTTGTAGAGCTGACCCAGTATTCCACATACGCGCATTGCCTCCCGGATCGTGTTCTCCCACATTCTCTGGAAGTCAATAATCGTCAGGTTATATTCGCCTGCGCTGGATGTGATCTCCGTTGCTGTCCTCTCAGCTGCCTCAACCTCACTCAGAAGACCGCGCTTGAGCCCTATGACATTCTCTACATTGCGCAAATACTCCTGTTTGCGGGCAAGGAAAGACGCCTCACGCAGGGCTGGACTAAAGATTGTAATGCCGGTAGTTTCCTGATCTTCGTCCAGTCCCACAAAAATGTGATCGGTAAGCTTTGCCTTTCCGTCCTTACCCTTATCCAGCATATCCGCACTAACGATGATCCTGCTCTCTCCGCGCTCAAACTCTCCATTTATCTGCGCCTCGTTGCGGTTAATGTTGTGGATCAAACCCACCGCTGCAGCATACACACTTACCGCGTCAGTACTGCCGTCCACACAGTTGACCATAGGGGTCTTCAGGCTGATCAGTCCGGTAGATCCAACCGGCTTTGTGAATGTGTACTCTTCCTGGAGCTGCGCATACTGCGGAAGGCTGTCTAAGGGCACAGCCTGTCCCAGGTTATCCTTGCTATAGGACTTATACAGGCGGTTACGAATGGTCAAATAGCCATTTGCATCTACTGTCCGCCGTTCAAGCAGAGTGTAATAGCAATTTCCGTGGGTAGTCTCTTCAACTGTGCCAATGTCTGTCATATTGCCGGCAGCATCCCTTGCAAATACAAGTATGTTTTGCCTGGGCACCACCAAAAAGCGGAAACCGGACTGCTCAGGAACAGGCTTGATCTTGCATTCGCCCCCAATAAGAGCCATCTGCATTGCCTCTGTGTGTTTCTCTTTGAGTGCATCAGCAATACCCTCTGCAAAACTGTCTTGCTGGGTGTCCACCTCGTATTCAGAAAACACTGTTTTGGTCAGTTTCTGCACAATGGTATACGGTATCCTCTGGCAAGGATCTTCGTTCTTATCGGGTTCAACCTGAAAATACAGATCGTGCCACTGTGTAATTGCTTTACGCATTACATCAGATGTTATATCTACTGCCTGAAATGCCAGTGCATACCCGGAAGCATTCCGGATCAGATTGCTCATTTCTTGCCCTCCCCGGTATTATTGTTGATAATGATCCGCCGCTGGGCTCTCATAGCTGTCTGCAGACCTTCAATATAGGCATTCTTTTCGGCAAGTTCCTGTGAAAGCCGTTGGTTCTCCTTGCAAAGCTGCCGGTAGTCTGCCAAAATAGTTTCCTTTGCCCACATAGGCAAAAATCGGTTATAAAACCAACTCTTAATCTTCCTGATCATCATCTACCCCTCTCCAAATCCTGCGCATAACCGTTGCACAGAAATATCGAATATCGTCCATAGCGTGGTCGTTTTCCTTGATAGGCTTGTCAACCTCGACCTTTTCATCCCACCGGTATAAGCCAAACTCGCGAATGGCATCTTCACATGTATCGCCAATTTTGATTACGCCGGCTTTCAACATAGTTGCAACCATCCGAATACCCGGCAGCACATCATTGCGTGCCTTTCGCACAGCAAACCTTCCGTGCCTGCGAATAGTAGCAATAAAAGAAGCTGCCGAAGGGTCTACGATAACAGATTGGATAACCCTATCACCTGCTAGCTTCTCGATTTCCGCATAATATTCTTCGTCCGTCTTCATCACAGAGTTACTGCGTCCAGAGTAGTAATATTCAGCCACACGAATAGCCTTGCTTCCAAAGACCCACCACAGTCCCGCAGAGAACGGGTTAAGGGTACCGTAGTCGCAGGAGATATACCACCATCCATAGCCTTTGCTCAGTTCCTCCGGCAATTCAGTGATGCAGTGGGTATCTTTATCAAACTGATAAATAAGTCCCTCTGCCATACACCACTCGCCCAGGACATACCGGCGATAGAACACACCGGAATACAGCATCTCATAACGCCGCTTGATTGCTGGATCCAGCGCAAGGTTATCGTCCATCGTGAAATGCAGGTGCAGTGCGTTCTTCTCCTTGCATTTTAGCACCCATTCCTTATAGAACCAATGCTCCGGTCCAGCTGGATTGCAGTTAAACCACATCTTTGAACCGGGCACAGAGCATCGGGCACAAGCCTGTTCCACAAAAGACCGAGGCATCAGCGCCACCTCATCCAGCAGAACGCCGGCAAGGGTAATACCCTGTATAAGCATATAGGAGCTTTCGTCCTGACCGCCAAAGAGGTAATATGTGTTCCTACGATCTCCGTAGGTTACAATCAGTTTATTGTCACTGCGTTTTTCTTCAATCTGTAACCCAGTACCACTGAGCCAGTCGGGTAGAAGCATCACAATATTGCGCCGTAAGGAAGCTATGGTCTTGCCGCAAATAGCAAAAGTTTGTCTGTTAAACTGGGACATACTCCAGAGCAAGAAACCGTCTGCCATACAAACCGTCTTGCCGGATCTGACTGCACCATCACAGATAATAGCCTCTCGATCACGGAACCGGGGGCGGTTCCACCAAGTTGCCGCCAATAGCTGCCGGTCACTCAACTTCTGGTAAATCATCCGTATTCATATCCTCACCAGTACCAGAAAGCAACTGAAGCAAGTTGCTCTGCTGTTCTGTTTTCGCATTGTTTCTGCCGAGCGTGTCTTTATACTTTCCTTTCAGTTCGAAGTAAAGTTTTATTGCCTGAAAATCGCCCTTGTCGATCAATCGCATTAGTGCTTTCCACACTCTTGAAAGCTCACTGTCCGTATATTTGTCAATTAACTCATCGACATAGGATCGAAAATCATCGTCCCCGATCCAGTCATAGAAGGTAGACCTGGCTACACCGACCTTAGTGCAAAGTTCTGTTATTGTGCCCTGAAAATCAGGGTCTGCAAGGTATTTTGCCATCAACAGTTTCTTTCCGCTAGGCTTGTATTTGTTCGATTTTGTAGCCATTACACCACCTCTCTTTTCATTTCCCCGCTCCCACCCTCCAGCTTATCCTATACCGGAGACCATACAAAAAAGGCCTGGAATTACTTCCAAGCCTTTTTGCTGATGTTTTCAATTTTATTTATCATACCATATTTTTGCGAAATTTCAACCCAATCAATTCTCAAGTTGTCAGGCAACCGCACAGAGCCAATGTGAATCGTTTAATAGCACGATCTTTGCGGTGGTATACTGTTTTTATATCCACACCTAAATCCATTGCAAGACGTTCAGCTGCACCTTTTTCCGGATGAATTAGAAAGCGTTCCAAGATAATGCAATCTTCCTCACTCAGCTCGCTCAGGGCATTTTCCACGCGCTTGACCCACCGCGTAACAATTCGAAGATTCTCCTCAAGTTCCTTTTGCAGGACAATGGTATTCAGAAGCATATCCTCGCGCTTATTGGTGCCGCCTGCCACCGGGGATCCGTCAGATATCGCGCTGCGAATACTGCTCCGACGATATTGCAACTCTCGAATCTCATTGGTAAGGTTACTGATACTAGCCTTTTTCAGACTGTATTCCTTCAGCTTGTCTTTTGCCACTGCCGTCCAATCCACCATTAAACACCTCCTTCATTCGTTTCAGTTCCTTCACACCCATATCACTTTGCCTCCTTTGCCAACGACCGGAGCCACCGCAGCACACAGGCTTTTTCCATTTCCGGAGTGCACGTGATATTTCCGTCCTTATCGATGCAGCCGTTCTTCCCGTCGCAGTACAGATCACTCGGATCATTCAGGGTGCCCTTCTGAAGCCTGTCGTTGAGCTCGTAGATTGCCTCTGCCAATTCTTCATCAGTTTTAGATCTAATACCGTCTGCGACTGTCTGCTCCCGGAGGGAGCCGGTAGCGCCTGCGGAGCGCCGGCCGGCGGTGTAACCTGCTGAATATCCGTTTACGAATGCCTGTTCTTGTGCCATATCTATCCTCCGTGTACATTGCGACCCCTCTGCTCTAGGGCCTGCAGAGTCTTTTCTGTTACTTTTGATGGCTCCTCCCGGCGCGGATCCGGAAGCATGCGGGGCTCGAAGCGCCACTTTTTCGCGTCGTGGCCAAGCTTCTGATGCAGGCGTGCCATCGCCAGCATCGGGGTATCCTCCCGGATGTTGAATTGAAAGCACTTGGCTGAGCAGTTCCAAATGCCATATTTCTTACCGGGTACGCCGCGGTAATATGTATCAGGTCTCATCGGGTGCCTCCTGTTTGCCTTTGCCAACCCAATTGTAAATATCTTCTGCCAAAATTTCATTGTCAGTAGCACTGGCATAGGCTCTTAATGCTTCTATTGCCGCAGGGTCTTTGCCGGGGCGAAGAATAAAACAGTTGTCCACTTTTTCCCCTGTATCTGCTTTAAAGACAAGATACTTAGCTTTCAGTCCTTTGTAAGCATCAATGGGATGCAGAAATGCTTCAAGCGGTTTTCCATTCTGCACCGTTACGCCGTTGGCAATAAGGTGGTCAGCAATCAGTTCGCTGCAATACAAACGAGCCGTACAAAAAATTTCTCGACTGTTTTTCGCTCCTTCCAGCAACTCAATCAGCTTTTCTCTTGTATTCGGCATCCATCACACCTCCACCACAAATTCATCAACCTCGGTAACTGAGTCAATACGCTGCTCCCGGAAGATATCCAGATCGTCATCAAACAGCTCCAGCGCATCTTCTTCATTGTCTGCCTCCACATAGGCAAATCCGGAATAAACTACTTTGTACTTAGCCATTTCCAGGCACCTCTCTTCCTAAGGGGCACCACGTGGGCGTACGGCCGGTCCACATTGCCTTGTGTCCGATTTTCTTACCCTTGACCGTAGCCAGGCAGTAATAGCAGAATTGCTGCATAGGCCTTTTCTGCTGAATTGTCTTGCCCGGCCGGCAGCAGATCACGTCCTTGCCGTCG
>JAZQDL010000020.1:0-14249 GCA_045546835.1 Faecousia sp. | reverse complement strand
CAATAATGAAGTAAATGCCCATCTTCTCATTTTCAAAGCAGATGCATCCCATTTCCTCATGGTGCTTATGCGCTGCTTCATAATCCTCCACTTCAAAAGCCAGATGGACTTCATTATCACCCAGATTATAGGGGCGTTCCCAGTCACGCAGCCAGGTCAGCTCCAGTTGATGAGAACTGCTTCCGCCATCTCCCAGATAGACCAGAATGAAACTGCCATCCTCGGCTTCCTTACGGCGCACCTCCACCAGCCCCAGTGCTTCCTTGTAAAAAGCCAGAGACTTGTCCAGATCCAGTACATTGAAGTTGTTGTGCACGAATTTAAATTGCATAGAGACGTCCCCCTCTTGTATTGTTATCTTTAATTTATCAGAAATAAAAACGCAGAGCAACAAAAAAATCCCGAACGCTTTCGCATTCGGGATATCTGGTGACCCGTAGGGGAATCGAACCCCTGTTACCGCCGTGAAAGGGCGGTGTCTTAACCGCTTGACCAACGGGCCTGGTAGCGGCGACCTGATTCGAACAGGTGACATACCGGGTATGAACCGGGTACTCTACCAGCTGAGTTACGCCGCCATAAATTACTGCAAATTTCGAAAATGCCGAAATCAGCTTTGTCATTATATACAGTGTGTGCGAATTTGTCAAGAAAAATCTTTGTTTTTTCCGGAAATTTTTGGTTATCAGGGTAAAAGCACAGTCGTATCCAGCTGTATGGGTTCGGCTTTTAGCTTAGACCAGGAGAATTCTCCCAATAATTCTTTTGGGGGAATTGCTTCCGGACTGTCCATCAGACCGCAGGCGCAGGCAAGCATACCTATGATTTTCTCCGGGGTGCAGTGGCTGCGCAGATAGCCAATGTCGGCATCTTTGTCCCGCTTGCTCAGCCGCCGTCCGTCCGGGGCGATCAGCAAAGGAATATGCCCGTAGGCGGGATGGGGGAAGCCGAACAGCTCCTGCAGGTACATCTGCCGAGGGGCAGAGCTGAGGAGGTCCGAGCCACGGACTACCTCCGTAACGCCGGATAGTCCGTCGTCCACAGTGACCGCCAGCTGATACACAAACATTCCGTCGGAGCGGCGCACCACAAAGTCCCCGCAATCCCGCACAAGATTTTCTTCATACCGCCCCTGCAAAAGATCCTTTACCACCCACTGCCGGTCCGGCACTTTCACTCGCCAGGCAGGCGTCCGGTCAAAGGCTGCCTGCTGGGCAGCGGTCAGCTCCCGGCAAGTGCCAGGGTAAATATAGGTACCGTCGGACAGGTGGGGGGCGTTCACACTGTGGAGCTGATTGCGGGTGCAGTAGCAGGGGTACAAAAGACCCATATCCAAGAGCCTGTCAAAATATTCCTGATAAAGTTCACTTCGCTGGCTTTGGGGCGTTGTTTCCACATCCCAGTCAAGACCCAGCCAGAGAAGATCCTCCCGCAAAATACGGGCATTTTCCAAATTGGTGCGCTGGGTGTCCAGATCTTCCATCCGCAAAACGATGCTGCCGTCCCGGCTGCGGACAGACAGCCAGGCGATCAGAAAAGAAAAGATATTTCCCAAATGCATCCGTCCGGAGGGGGTGGGGGCAAACCGACCCACAGGGGGTGTATGCTGTTCCATTTTGCGCCCTCCTTGCTCATTACTGGGTATATTTTACGGACAAACCCAGATATTGTCAATTGACAATTGAAAGTTGAAAATTGAAAATTATGGAGCAAGTACGATGGTTGCTCGCAATCACCGAAAACTGTGCGTCATCTTGAGCGAGCAAAGCGAGTCGAAAGATCTTCGTACCGATTATACCCATAATTTAGAACGAATGCGTAGATCCTTCGACTTCACTGCGTTTCGCTCAGGATGACGCGATAAGGGTTTCTCTTTTTGACAATAATTACCCGCGAAATAATATTAAAATTATTTCCGAAAGGAAATACCGCAATTTTCAATTTTCAACTTTCAATTTTCAATTCCGCCAAGCGGACACATTCACTCTGCATTCTGCACTTTACATTCTGCATTTTGAAAAACGGGGTTGTGCAATCGGTGCAAATGGTGTAAAATATAATGAAGTATGGCTAAAAGGAGGGGCAGTATGGCTTTAGACCCGGAAGAACTGAAAAGACAGCGGCAGGCACGGGCCGCCCGCCGGGCGGAGCAGGCTGCCCAAAGACGGAAGCTATTTATGGGCCTGGGTGCGGCAGCGGTGGTGCTGATCGCTTGCGGCATCCTGATCCTCTCTCTATCCAACAGAGGAAAGACGCCCGATGAGGAAACCTTACCCCAGGAAACAGTAGGGGGGGTGCAAGACCCCACAGCCACAACACAGCCCTATGAACCGACCACCACCATCCGGTTCGTGGCAGCCGGCGATCTGAACATTACCGATGGAGTGGTAGCAGCCGGTGGCGGTGAATATGATTATACAGATGTATTTATGGATGTTGCCCACCTGCTGGCAGAGGGCGATCTGACTGCACTCAATTTTGAAGGCAACCTGTGCGGCGCGCCCTATGGCGCAGACTCTGCACCGGACACACTGGCAAAGGCGCTGGACAAAGCCGGCGTGGACTATTTGCAGCTTGCCAATTCCTATTCCATCAGCCGAGGTCTGTCCGGCCTTGCAGATACAGTTACCGCGGTCCGGGCAGCAGGTATAGAGCCTCTGGGCGCCTATGCCACTCAGGAGGAGGCAAAAGCGGAAAAGGGCTATAAGATCTGCAATATTAGCGGAATCCGTGTGGGCATCACCGCCTTTACCAAGGGTATGGACGGCTTGGCGCTGCCTGCGGACGGCACGGGCTGCGTGAATGTGCTGTATAAGGATTACGACAGCACCTATCAGGAGATAGACACAGAGGGCATTTCCGCAGTGCTGGATGCAATGAGCAAGGAAAAGCCGGATGTGGTGATCGCCCTGCTCCACTGGGGCAGCGAGTTTAACGACACCATCAGTGCCAGCCAGAAGAAGATCGTGACCCTTCTGCAGGAAAAGGGCGTAGATGCCATTATCGGCACGCACTCCCACTATGTGCAGAAAATGGAGCACGATCCGGAAAAAGGTACGTTCGTTGCCTATTCTTTAGGCGATTTCTTTGGGGATGCAGATCGGTCCGGCTCGGAATATTCCGTGATCCTGAATTTGGAGATCACAAAGGATAACGAGACCGGGGAAACCAAGGTCACAGGCTATGATTACACCCCTATTTTTACAGTTAAAGAGGAAGGGCTGCCTATAAAGGTGGTCCGCATCCGGGAGACAATGGCGGCTTTTGAAAGCCGGTATCTGGATAGGGTGTCGGAAGAGACCTATCAGGCAATGGCGTATGCATTGGGAAGAATTGAAGCGAGAATTTCCGGGAATTAAAAGGGAGTTTATATGCAGAAAAAGACGAACCGAAAGAAATGGATGAAATTCCGCCATAAGCTGATCACAGCTGTGGGAATGAAGGTTTTAGAACCCTATATAAAGTGGAAATACCATGTTAAGATCGATAAATTTAAGGAGCAGGGGAAGCGTGCCTATCTGGTGCTATTAAACCACCAGACCGCCTTCGATCAGTTCTTCGTGGCAGTTTCCTTCCGGGGACCGGTGTACTATGTGGCAACGGAGGATATTTTCTCCCTTGGCTGGATCTCCGATGTGATCCGGTATCTTGTTGCGCCCATTCCCATCCGGAAACAGACCACCGACCCCCAGGCGGTTATGAACTGCCTGCGGATTGCCCGGGAGGGCGGTACCATCGCAATGGCGCCGGAGGGCAACCGTACCTACCACGGAAAAACTGTGTACATTAACCCGGCTGTGGCGGCAATGGCAAAGAAAATGAAGCTGCCCATTGCCCTTTATCGGATCGAGGGTGGATATGGCATCCAGCCCCGGTGGTGCGACGGTGTCCGCAAGGGCAAAATGTATGCCGGTGTCCGGGAAGTGATCGAGCCGGAAGAGTATCTGGCAATGTCCAACGAGGAACTCTATGAGAGAATCTGTACCGGTCTGGCGGTGGATGAAAACTGTGTCAGCGGAGAATTCCTTCATAAGAACCTTGCCCAGTACTTAGAGCGGGCGGTCTATGTGTGCCCGGAGTGCGGTCTGAGCGAATTTGAAAGCGAAGGGGACTTAGTCACCTGTAAAAAATGCGGCAAGCAGGTCCGCTATCTGCCCACCAAGGAATTGGAGGGCGTGGATTGGGACTGTCCCTTCCGGTTTGTGGCAGACTGGTATGACTATCAGTGTGATTATGTAAACCGACTGAACACAGAGAACTATGTCACTGCACCTATGTATCAGGACACCGCAAAGGTATCTGAGGTCATTGTCTATAAGCATAAAAATGTGCTGCGGAAGCAGGCACAGATCACCTTGTACGGCGACCGGGTGGTGCTGGACGAAGGAAAGGATAATGAACTGGTCCTGCCCTTTGAGGAGGTCTATGCCGCTGCTGTGCTGGGCAGAAACAAGCTGAACCTCTACCACAACGACCGGATCTACCAGTTTAAGGGCGGTCCCCGGTTCAATGCCCTGAAGTATGTGAACATTTACCACAGAAACAGAAATCTGATAAGAGAAGACAACAGCACTTTCTTAGGATTATAAAAGTAGGGCGGGGGCTTGCTCCCGCCGTTGTCAAGCCCGATTTTGTACTGTGGCGGGAGCAAGCCCCCGCCCTACATTGCCGGCACGGCAATGAAAGGAAGAATGATTATGTTTTCCGATATATTACTGACAGTGGATTTTGACCGGACGATCACCGGTCCGGATTCCAAGATTCCGGCGCGAAACCTGGAAGCCATCCGCTGGTTTATAGAAAACGGCGGTGTGTTCACAATGAACACCGGCAGAAGCACCAACACCTTTCGTAAATATCTGAATGTGATCCCGGCAAATGCCCCCTTTCTGCTCTATAACGGCAGCGCGGCATACGAAAACGGGCAGCTTATCCAGCTGCACTCCATTGATCTGGACCTTTGGACCACGATCCGCACGGTGCAAAAGCTGTTTCCAGAGCTGAGCCTGGAAATTCAGGGCGCAAAAAATCACTACCTGGTGGATGCCACAGAAGAATTCGAGCAGTTTTACGATGCAATGGACTGGCTCCACGAGCCTGCCACACCGGATAAGGATATGGGACCCTTTTTGAAATTTTCCCTGTTCGGCAAGACCACAGAAACAACGATGGCGCATATGTTTTCCGGCTCGTCAGAGGAGCTGGCGCTGATGGACCGGGCGGAGGAGACTATCCGCAGAATGTTTGCAGATAAGGTGGAGGTATTCCGGGCAGCGCCCCGGATCATCGATGTCCACGCCAAGGGCGTCAGCAAGCTCCGGGCGGCAAGGGAATTGCAGGAGAAGATCGGCAGAAAGATCCTTGTTTGCGTAGGGGATGCAGAGAACGATCTGACGATGTTAGAGGGCGCAGACTATGCCTTTTGCCCCTCGGACGGGGTGGTTGCAGACCGGTTTCCCAACGTGTGCCCCTGCGGTGAAGGGGCGGTTGCGGATGTGATTTATAAAAAAATTCCGGAAATTCTGGGTTTGAGCCTTGACATCGGGGAAAAACTATGCTAGAATTCTTTAGCTGAACAAGCCAGGATACAAGGATTTGCGGGTGTAGTTCAATGGTAGAACACCAGCCTTCCAAGCTGGATACGCGGGTCCGATTCCCGTCACCCGCTCCACTGTAAATGCGCCAGTAGCTCAGCTGGATAGAGCAACTGCCTTCTAAGCAGTAGGTCGGGGGTTCGAGTCCCTCCTGGCGTGCCAGAAAAACCGACTTGTCGGTTTTTCAGCTATATTCGCCTTCGGCGAGTTATATTGGCTATGCCAGTTATATTTGCTTCGCAAGTTATATTGCCTGCGGGCAGTTAGGGCGAATATAATATAACTTTCTGCGTCAGCAGAAAATATAACTAAATCCGTAAGGATTTAATATAACTCATAACTAAATATGGTGGGTGTCGCCAAGCGGCCTAAGGCCCCGGATTGTGGTTCCGGTATTCGTGGGTTCGAATCCCATCACCCACCCCAGAAAAAGAAGAGGAGACCTTTTGGTCTCCTCTTCTTTTTCTGGGGTGGGTGATAATAGGGATTCGAATAATCTAAATGCAACGCGGACGAGCGTTGCCGGATGCGGCTGGACGCAGCCGAACCTTCATTTTCTTCCATATACTTACGGAAGAAAATGCAAACGAATCCCTCACCCACAAGACAGACCTTCGGGTCTGTCTTTTTTTCTGGGGTGGGTGATGGGTGTTGCTTGATAGGAAAAAATTACAGCTTGAAAAACGGTTACAAAACGGTTACAATCCATACTGTCCTCGCGAGACAAATTCTGATAAGGAGGTCGGCAAGATGTTCTTCTTCTCTTGCAATAGTAATTGCAACAACGGTTGCAGCTCCATCTGGCAGATTCTCAGCCAGATCTGTGGCTTTGGCTGCTAATTTACAATATACGGCCCTGCCGAAAGGCAGGGCCGCTTTTCTACTTATATACCACTGATCTTCTTAAGCTTCTCCAGCACCTGCTGGAAATAATCCGGCAGGGGAGCAAAGACCATCACCGGCCGCAGATCTCTGGGATGCCGGAAGCACAAGAGCCCTGCGTGGAGACACTGGCTGTCCTGACCCAGCTCCGGCTTCTTCCGTCCGTAGACGGTGTCGCCCAAAATGGGGTGACCGATGTGTGCCATATGGACACGAATCTGGTGGGTTCTGCCGGTTTCCAGCTTGCACCGCACGTGGGTATAGCCCCGATAGCGGGCAATGACCTCCCAGTGGGTCACCGCATCCCGGGAGTTACGGGCAGTGACGCACATTTTTTTCCGGTCGGAGGGATGGCGGCCGATAGGCGCATCCACAGTGCCGGTGTCTTCCTTCAGATTGCCGCAGACAATGGCCTCATAGGTCCGTGCCATTGAGTGGTCTTTTAATTGAGAGGCAAGCATCGTATGGGCAAAATCGTTTTTTGCCACAGCCAGCAGACCGGAGGTGTCCTTGTCGATCCGGTGGACAATGCCCGGGCGCAGCTCCCCGTTGATGCCGGAGAGGTCATCACCCATCGCGTACAGCAGTCCATTTACCAGGGTATCGTCCTGATGCCCTGCCGCCGGGTGGACAACAAGTCCCTTCGGCTTGTTCACCACCAACACATCCTCGTCCTCGTAAACAATGTCCAGAGGAATGTTAGTTGCGGTGATCTCCACAGGCTTCGCCTCCGGAATGGTTACAGAAACTTCATCGCCCACATTTAATTTATCGTTCTTTTTTCCCGGCTTTCCCTGCCGCAGAACACAGCCGTCCTCAATTAGCTTTTGCGCGCCGGAGCGGCTGAGATTTTCTGCAGTCCGGGCAAGAAAGGCATCCAGCCGCTCCCCGGGAACATCCGCATAGAAAATCATTTTTTCTCTTCCTTCCAGAAGCCTTTGTTGAAAAAGATCAGGTGGACGATCAGGGCAATACACCCGCAGGTGATGAAGCAATCTGCCACATTGAAAACGGGAAACTGCATAAAGTCCAGATCGATCATATCCACCACAAAGCCAAGGCGCACCCGGTCGATCATATTGCCAAGGCCGCCGGCATACACAGCCACCAGAAACCATTTTTCCAGCTGGGAAAAGCCAAAGGCTTTTTTGACAAATTCCCAAATAAGAAACACTGTAAACAAAGTAAAGATCAAAATAAACAGCCACCGCATTCCATCGAAGGAGGAAAACGCCGCACCGGTATTTTGCACATAAGTCAGATGAAACAGGCCGTTAAGCCCATCAGTATGGCCGTGCAGCGGAATATTCTGCACTACCAGATATTTTGTAAACTGATCCAGTGCAACGATACCGCCTGCAAACAGGACCATTAAAATATATTGCATAACATCATCCTCCACTGCAGGTATCTTACCATTTTGGGAAAGAAAAGTCAACGAAAGCCTTTGTGTCATTGCGAGCCCCGGGCGGAGGCGTGGCAATCTCCTACATATAAATTCATTTCCAAAGGAAATACCTTAATTTTCAATTTTCCATTTTCAATTTTCAATTCTATACAAAACGAAGTTTATGGTTTATAATAACCTTTGGTGATATAAATGAAAATAGCTTTTTACACCCTCGGGTGCAAAGTAAATCAATATGAGACCCAGGCGATGGAGCAGCTTTTGACGGAAAAAGGACACACAGTAGGTTCTTTTCAGGAAGCCTGCGACGGCTATGTGATCAACACCTGCTCGGTGACTGCGGTGGCGGACAAGAAAAACCGGGCAGTGATCCGCCGTTGCCGGCGGGACAATCCGGGTGCGGTCATTGGCGTTTGCGGCTGCTATCCCCAGCACGCGGCAAAGGCGCTGGAAGGCTTGGGTGTGGATGTAATCGGCGGCAGTGCCCGCCGGGAAGAATTTCTGGAGCAAATGCTTACCGCAATGGCATCCGGAAAGCCTGAAAACACCCTCGATGAAGCACTCCGCCGCAGAACCTTTGAAATACTCCCTGCAGGCGGCTTGTCTGGACGCACCCGGGCGATGCTGAAGGTGCAGGACGGCTGTGTGAATTTTTGCACCTACTGCATCATTCCCTATACCCGAGGTCCGGTGCGCTCCGCGCCGCTGGAGCTGGCACTGGAGCAGGCAAAGGCCCTTCAGGAGCAAGGCTATCGGGAACTGGTGATCACCGGCATTGAGATCGCTTCCTGGGGAGCAGACCTGCCGGGAAAGCCCAAGCTGAGTCTGCTGATCCGGGAAATTTGCAATCAATTTCCCCATATGAGAGTGCGTCTTGGCTCTTTAGAGCCACGGATCGTTACCGAGGAATTTTGCCGGGAGCTTTCCCTACTTCCCAACCTCTGTCCCCAATTCCATCTGTCGTTACAGTCCGGCTGTGACAGTGTCCTTGCCCGGATGGGGCGCAAGTATAACACCGCCCGGTACTTAGAAAGCGTGGAGCTTTTGAAAAAAGCCTTCCCTGACTGCGCCATCACCACAGATATGATCGTGGCGTTCCCCGGCGAAACGGAAGAAGAATTCGAAGAAAGCCTGAATTTTATCCGCCGCTGCGGCTTTGCGGATATGCATATTTTCCCCTATTCCCGCCGCCCCGGTACGCCTGCGGACAAAATGTCCGGTCAGCACCCCAACGCTGTGAAAGAGGATAGAAGCCGCCGGGCAATCCAGGTGGCGGAGGAGATGTCTGAAGGTTATCGGCAGTGCCTGGTGGGGACAACCCAGCAGGTGCTGTTTGAGGAAGCGGACGGCGCCTACGATACCGGCCACGCGCCCAATTATATGAAGGTATATGTGCCGGGAATGGGGCTGCACAATGAAGTCCGGACGGTGCAGATCACAGATGTCTTCCGTGACGGCCTGCTGGGTGAATTGATAATTGACAATTGACAATGGACAATTATTTCGAAAAATAATGACAACTGCGAAAAAGTGTGATATACTATACTGAAATATAATGTAAAAAGGAGGGGTTTCCTTTGAAATATTGGCGCGGATATTTGGTGGCAGCCATTATTGCTGCCTGCACCTGGGGCCTTAAGGCCTTTGCCGAAACCCACACGAAGCTTGTGGATATGGTCTATCCCTATGTGACCCGGATGATCCAGTCTTATCTTGCCCAGTGGAGCTCCGGTGTGGACTTCTGCGTGTGGCAGGTGCTGCTGTTAGTGCTGGTGGTGCTGGTGCTTGCCAGCGCTGTGCTGATGTTCCTGTTTAAGTGGAATGCGGTCCAGTGGGGCGGTTGGGTGCTGGCGTTGGTGTGCACCATCGGCTTTGCCAACACCGCTGTTTACGGTCTGAATGAATATGCCGGCACACTGGTAGAGGATATCCGTCTGGAGGACACGGAATACAAGTATACCCTCAGCGAACTGGAAGCTGCGGCTATTTTCTATCGGGACAAGGCAAACGGTCTTGCCGATCAGGTCAGCCGGGATGAAAAGGGCGATGTTGTCTACCCGGAATTCTCTGAACTTGCCCTGCAGGCTGCAGATGGCTTTGAGACCCTGACCTATAAGGAATTCCACTCGGTATTTGCCGGCTCGACCCTTCCGGTCAAGGAGCTGGACTGGAGCAAGCGCTTTACTTCCAGAGGCATTACCGGCGTAATGATGCCCCTGACCGGTGAAGCTGCGGTCAACCCCGACACACCGGCTGTGATTATGCCCTATGCAATGTGCCGGGAAATGGCAAAAAGAATGTGCATCGCCACAGAACAGGGTGCGAATTTTGCGGCATTTCTTTCCTGTGATGCCAATGCTGCTGTGGAGTTCCAGTATGCCGCTTACCTGATGGCATACCGTTATTGCTATGGGGCACTGACATCAGTGGCGGATGCCGATCAGCAGTTCTCCCTGCAGAAGCTGGAGCAGGGAGAGGGAAGAAATCTGCAGCACGATCTGGACCTGTGTGCCAAGTTCTTCGGAAAGAAGGAAAAGCTGGATGAGTCGGTCTGCGATCTGCTGGTGATCTGGCACATTCAGGAATATGTGCTGCCCCTGCTGCAGGAAGAGGAAGTGGCTCCCTTTGATCCCTATGATGAAAGCGTTGTAGATCTTTCCGGTCTTGTGGGCGCATAATGGCTATGGAGAAAATGCTTGAAACACTCTCTGCGGGTCTTCCCCGGCTGGGCGTGGAAATAACAGATGCGCGAAAAGAAAAGCTGTGCCGGTTTGGACAGGCTGTGGTGGCGCAGAACCAGGTGATGAACCTGACTGCCATCACCGAGCCGGAGCAGGTGGCAAAGCTGCATTTGCTGGACAGCCTTTCTCTGCTGACACTGGAAAATCTGAAAAACAAAAAACTGATCGATGTAGGCTGCGGTGCAGGCTTCCCCGGCGTGCCGATTAAGATCGCCTGCCCGGAGGTGCAGCTTACCCTTCTGGACTCCCTGGGAAAGCGGATGAACTGGCTTTCGGAAATTCTGCCTACCTTGGGCGTGGATGCGGAATGCATTACCGGCAGAGCAGAGGAAGTGGTCGCCGGCTGCAGAGAGCAGTACGATGTGGCTACCAGCCGTGCCGTTGCCAGACTGAATATCCTGCTTGAGCTGACTGCCCCTTATGTAAAGGTTGGGGGCAAGGTGCTGGCAATGAAAGGAACAGCAGCCCAGGAAGAGCTTGCAGAGGCGAAAAATGCAATCAAGCGATTGGGACTGAAGCTGGAAAGGGTGGCGGAATTCCCTGTAGACGGAACTGCCCATACAGTGATCGTGCTGAAAAAGATCGCACCCACCCCGCCTCAGTATCCCCGCAGATATGCAAAGATCAAACAGGCTCCGTTATAAAAAACAGGGCGTGCCGCGGCATGCCCTGTTTTTAAATGCAATGTAGGGGCGGCAATCTGCCGACCGCTCCCTATAATGCAAAATGAATGTAGGAAAGGATGTATCCTTTCCGTCGCCGCAGGCGGATTGAATATCTATTCAATATTATTTTTTATCTCTTATCTATTATCTTACAAAAAAATAAAATCGGGAGATGTTCTTCTTTAGATAATAGATAATAAAGAATAGAGAATAGATAATAAATATTTCGGCGGGAGCGAGCCCCCGCCCTACTTGACAGGCTGGCTTGCCGGCGGTATAATCACCTCAACTTCATAGGACAGTTCGTAACCATCCTGTCCCTAAACAAAACTACGGAGGAAAGGATGGGCGCATAGCGCCCATTTTTATTTAGCTATGAACAAGAAAACAAAAATGCTTGTATTTGGCGCCCTGATCGCCGCAATGTATGTGGCGCTTACTTATCTGCAAAATTTCCTAATCCCCGGCTCTGCCTCGATGGCGATCCAGTTCCGGGCGTCGGAGGCACTGTGCGTGCTGGCTTTTTTTACCCCTGCAGCCATTCCCGGCCTGACCGTTGGCTGTTTGCTGTTTAACATCAGCAGTGCCGGTGCGATGCTGCTGGATGTTGTGATTGGCAGCTTTGCCACCTTGCTGGCGGCGGTGGGTATGTACCTGACCCGCCGGGTCACCGTCAAAGGCTATCCTTTGCTTGGAATGTTCTTGCCTGCGTTGTGCAACGGACTGTTGGTGGGCTGGGAGCTGGATTACTATTTCGGCGGCGGCTTTTGGCTCAATGCCCTGTATGTAGCCATTGGAGAGCTGGCAGTCCTTTTCACTTTGGGCAGTTTGCTTTATTACACAATGAAAAACCGGGGACTTGCCCGGACGCTGGATTTGTAGTATAATAAAGAAAATGCTGAAAACGAGGTAACACCTATGGATAAACGCAATTATCCGGCAAACTATATGGAAATATCCACCGGAGCACTGCAGGAGAATGCCCGTACCATTGCCCAGACTGTGGGTGTTCCGGTGATCGGTGTTGTGAAATTTGACGGCTACGGCGTTTCTCTGGAAGAAGCGGCAAAGGCGTGGCAGAGCGCAGGCGTCCGGATGTTTGCGGTATCGGAAAGCTGGGAGGCGCTGACGCTCCGTCAGGCAGGCTTTACGGAGGATATTTTGCTCCTTGCACCGGTGTCTGATGCCCAGGTAGTGAAGGAGTTGCTGGAAAACAATATTGTTTTGACGGTTTCTGATCTTTCCAATGCCCGGTTCTGTTTGGAGAACAAGGGGGCGAATCCGCTCCGTGTTCATATAAAGGTGGATACGGGAATGGGTCGCTTTGGCATCCGTTGGACGGATACGCAGCAGCTTAAGGAGATCTACGGGCTGGAAGGCTTGCAGATTGAGGGCATCTTCTCCCATTTTGCAAAGTCCTTTGAAAAGGAATATAAGCTGACGAAAGTGCAGATTGACCGGTTTTTGCAGGCGGTGCAGGAAGTAAAGGCTGCAGGCTTCCAGCCCGGCATTCGCCACATTGCCAATAGCTGTGCAGCGCTCCGGTTTCCGGAGACCCGACTGGACGCAGTCCGGGTGGGCTCGGCACTGGTGGGCGCACTAATCGCCCCTGTGCCTGTGAAGCTGAAAACAGTCCATACCTGCAAGGCACAGGTGGTTGCACTGAAAAAGCTGGAGAAGGGCGATACAATGGGCTATGCCGCCGTTTGCAAGGCAAAGAAAGATACAACTGCTGCGGTGGTTGCCATCGGACAAAGCCACGGCTTCCGCCTGACGGGCAGACCGGACCCCTATCCGCTGTTGGATCTGCTGGTTTATCTGTATCATTTGCTGCAAGGCTATAAAAACCAGCCCTGTGCAATATATAATGAGAAGAAGCTGAAGCTGATCGGCAGAGTGGGCAGTCAGTACACCCTGTTCGATGCCACAGGAACAGATGTGAAACCCGGCGACTATGTGACCGTCCCGGTCTCCCTGCTCCAATATAACGGCAGAAAAGAATATATAATTGAATAAGCTACTTTTTATATACACAATCTATCATATTTCCACGTCATTGCGAAGGCACGAATGTGCCTGTGGCAATCCGCATCCCCCAAAGCGCTTGCAAAGGAGAACGGTTTGCCACGGACTTGCGGTCCTCGCAAAGACGTGGTTTTTGTTTGTTAAGAATATCTGTCGCACTTCGTCAGTAATTGGCAATTATCAATTCTGTAAAAGGCGGTATATTTTTCCGAAAACCGGTACATACTCCTTTCAGAAAGGAGTGGCGCATATGAAATTGCGGGACGTGATGACTTCTCCTGCCATCCAGATCAGCGCAGAGGAAACTGTAGAGGTGGCAGCCAGACAGCTTGCACATTATAATATAGGTGCAATGCCGGTTTGCGACAGAAGAGGGAATTTGTGCGGTGTGGTAACAGACCGGGACTTGGTGACCCGGTGTCTGGCGGCGAACCGTTCTCCGGCGGATACCACCGTCCGTCAGATTATGACCGGACAGGTGATCACAGCGGATACAGAAATGGATGTAGGGGTTGCAGCGCACCTGATGGGACGCAAGCAGATCCGCCGTCTGCCAGTGACGGATCAGGGAAAGGTATGCGGTATGGTGAGCCTGGGAGACCTGGCAAAACGGGAAGAAACCATAATGGAAGCAGCCGATGCACTGACGGATATTTCCGAGAATATCACAGCAAATTAAGCCTTCAAAAATTTTTTCAATTTTTTTGAAAAAACTTCTTGACAATGGGCTCTGGTTGTGATAACATATGCAGGCTGTCCGATGAACGGCGCAAGCCGGGAGGTCAGCAAATTCTGTACCTTGTAAATTGAATAACGCAAAGACGAACTATAACACCTTGGACAATTTATTGAAAATGGATTGTTTAAGATTATTCGTGTACGAATAAAAACAGCCAACGAAAATTCTTGAGTAATATTTGCTAGACAAATTATT
>JAZQDL010000019.1:0-24374 GCA_045546835.1 Faecousia sp. | reverse complement strand
ACATTGTCAAAAATGAGCAAAATCTATCTTGACAACACGCAAACTCTGGCATATAATATACAAGCCGATACGGCCCTGAACGCATCCAGGATCAAGCCGGATGCCATCGGAGGGAGGGAAAACAATGTCTGAAATTCGCGTAAAGGAAAACGAGTCTCTTGAGAGCGCACTGCGGCGTTTCAAGCGGAGCTGTGCTAAGGAGGGCGTTATTGCCGAGGTTAAGAAGCGCGAGCATTATGTCAGCCCCAGCCTGAAGCGTAAGCAGAAGTCTGAAGCTGCCCGTAAGAATAAGAGAAAGTTCTATTAATATTCCCTCTTTGATTATGTGCTCAAAGACCCGCAGGTTTTCACCTGCGGGTCTTTTGCTGTCTAATGATTGCCATTATTGATCAAAGTGAGGTACACTTTCCCAAGTGCCGGAGGCTGAGGAGCGATAAATAGTCAGGATCAGATCGATCGCCCGGCGAGCGTCTCTTGCCGGGGCAATCAGGGGCGCGCCAAATAAAATGCCGTCGATGAAGTTGGATACGATGGCATTGTGGGCATCCATATCAATATCCTCCGGCGCAGCGCCGTAGCACTCCACATTTTCCGTCAGGCAGATCGCCTCAGTCTTCAGCTCCTGATCGGAAAGGCTTTTATAGAACATCGTTTTGCCGTCTGCATAGATCACAGTGCCGTGTTCAAACTCAATGCGGATGCGCTCACACTCGGAATTTGTTTCCGGGAAATGGGAGAGGGTCGTACCCATCAGCGTGCCGTGGGCGCCGCTGTCAAATTCCAGCAGAGCACAGGCAGCATCCTCCACTTCAATCTTTCTTGCCATTGTGTCGCACACAGCGCATACCTTCTTGACACCGCCTGCCAGATAGATCATTGCGTCAATTCCGTGACTGCCCTGATTCATCAGACAGCCGCCGCCGTCACCGGCCTTTGTGCCCTTCCAGTTGGAGGAGCTGTAGTAGCTGTGACTTCTGTAGCCCCGGTACTGAAATTCCACCATCAGCATCCGTCCAAGTTCACCGGAGTCGATCAGTTCCTTTGCCTTTTTCAGATCCTCACGGGTGCGGTTGGGAAACACACAGCCAAGCAGAACTTTGTTGTTTTCTGCTGCATCGATCATTGCAGTCATCTTTTCGGTGGTTACATCCAGTGGCTTTTCACAAAGCACGTGAACACCGGCATTTGCAAAGGCAATGGTAGAGACTGCGTGGCTGGAGCTGGGAGAGCAAATAATTGCCATATCAATACCGCCTTGAGCGATGACCTCCCGGTAGTCATTTGTCATAAAGGGAATGTTATATTTCTCTGCAAAGGCTTCAGCGGCTTCCCGATTGCTGCCGTAGACAACGGCTGCAATTTCGGCTCTGCCATCCTGGGCGATCGCCTGAGCATGGCTGTGACCGATCATACCGCAGCCGATCAGCGCTACCTGAAGAATACCGTTTTTCATATGCGATGTCTCCTCTCTTTCGTGTAAAAACATTTTAACATAAAGAAAAATCAATTGCAATGAAATTCCGCACCTAACTCCTGATATAGACCCACAGCACCCACAACGCCCAAATTTTCTGCTTCTGCAAGCAATTCCTTCAGATCATCCTCAGTGCGCTGCAGGGTGAAAAGGACCTGCTCCGGTGTGATCTCGATCTTGTAGTGGCAGTGAAGCTTTTCTGATCGGTGGGGGAGCAGCGTCGGATCGCAGAGGGCACATTGTTTTGCACAGCTGCCTGAGGTGTCTACTGTAATGATTCTTCCATCCGGTGCTGCCTCCAACCAGATCTCCCGGTTTTTCCAAGGTTCAAGATGCTTCTGCAATGGTTTGTCTGCCGGTGGCGCTGATAGAAAAACAGGACAGGTTAGCGCAGCGGCATACCCCTCACTGACTGCCACCGGACAGGAAACGGCAGAGACGATCGCTTCGGCGATCCGACTGATCAGCTCGTTATTTGGCCTTTGAAAATCCAATAAGATACTGCTGCACCCCAACTGCTCTGTAATTTTTGCTGTTTGGCTGCCAATCAGCTCCGGATCGTGCCCGCCGGGGGGTATGCTGTCGTTTAAGATCAGCATAGAACCCTCGGGCAGATTTTGGGGAATGTTGCCGAGACCGGTGCTGTAGGGCGAAAAGTGACAGGCCATATATGCAAGGTGCTTTGGAAGCGCACTTGCGGCGGATAGCTCAGGCGCTGTCAAGGCAAGATATAGGGGCAAAGCCATAGACAAACCCTCCCGTTTATGATATAATTTCGATATAAATCTATGAAAGGGAGATTGGGAATATGATTTATCCGCTGCTGCCCTATGCGGTAACAGATAAACTGACAGACCTGACTGAGGAATATCTGAGGGGGCAGGGAATAGGGCTGCTAATGCTGGATTTTGATAATACCATTGTGCCATATACCACCAGCACTCCCACAGAAGAAATGGCAGACTGGTTAAGAAAAATGACTAAGTCCCACATCCGGCTTTGCGTGGTGTCTAACAGTAAAAAAGACCGGGTAAAGATTTTCTGCGAAAAATGGCAGATCCCGTGCATCACCCACGCAAACAAGCCCTTTTCCAAAGGCATCCGTCAATGCCTTGCAAAATTTAATATACCAGCAGAAAATTGCGCACTGGTAGGGGATCAGATTTTTACGGATACACTGGGCGCAAACGGCTGCGGTGTCCGTCCCATTTTGGTAAAGGCGATCAATAATCACAACATCTGGCTGAAGCTGCGGCACGTGGCAGAAAAGCCCTTTATCTTTTTAGCGAGAAACAGGAGGATCGAAAAATGAAAAATTTAGAGAAATTTTTATCTATATTAGGAGATCAGGCAGACGGCTTGCTGCTGACCAGCCGTTTTAGTCGCCTTTACGGTGCAGAATTTGACATTGCCGAGGGCGTGGCGGTTGTCACAAAGGCAGGCTGCCGGTATTTTACAGATAGCCGCTATATCGAATCTGCCCAGAATAACATCCGGGATTTTGAAGTGCTTGAAATGAACCGGGAGAATAACTATTATAAGCTGATCAATCAGGCAATTGCAGATTTTAATATCACAAAGCTGGGATATGAGGAAGACTACCTGACAGTAGCAGAATACACTGCCTATGCCCAAAAGCTGGATACCCAGCTTGTACCGTTAAATGAGCAGATCCATCAGTTCCGTGCCGTTAAGGAGGACTGGGAGCTGGACAGAATGCGCAAGGCGCAGGAAATTACGGACAAGGCGTTTTCCGAAGTGCTGGGTAAGATCAAAGCCGGTATGACGGAAAAGCAACTGCAGGCAGAGCTGATCTATTGCCTGTATAAAAACGGCGGTGACGGCCTGTCCTTCGATCCGGTTGTGGTTTCCGGACCCAATACCAGCCTGCCCCACGGCGTGGCAGGTGACCGGGTGATCCGGGAAGGGGACTTTATTACAATGGACTTCGGCGTACTCTATCAGGGCTACTGCTCCGATATGACCCGCACTGTGGCGGTAGGCTATGCCACAGAGGAAATGGAGAAGGTCTACGATACAGTCCTGCAGGCACAGGAAAAAGCCCTTGCTGCCACCAAGGCAGGTCTTACCGGCAGAGAGATCGACGGCATTGCCCGGCAGCTCATTACCGATGCCGGTTACGGAAAATACTTTGGTCACGGCTACGGTCACAGCCTGGGTATGGAGGTCCACGAAAACCCCAGCTGCAGCCCCGGAAGCCAGAGGGTTATGGAGGTGAATATGATCAGCTCCGCAGAACCGGGCATCTATTTGCCGGGAAAATTCGGTGTCCGGATCGAAGATGTGGTTATTTTTCAGGAAAATGGCTGCGAAAATATAACGACCAGCCCGAAAAAACTGATTATTGTGTAAAATTTTTCATTTTCCCCTTGAAAAATAGTCTTTTGTAGGTTAGAATATATTTGTTATATTATGTAAAAATATGCCCGTTACAGGGCACACTTAGGAGGAAAATCAAAATATGATTTCTGCAGGCGAATTTAGAAACGGTATTACCTTCGATATGGAAGGCAAGGTAATGCAGGTCATTGAGTTCCAGCACGTGAAGCCCGGTAAGGGTGCAGCATTTGTTCGTGTGAAGATGAAGAATGTCATCACCGGCGGCGTAACGGAAACCAGCTTCAACCCCACCGCAAAGTTCCCCACTGCGTTTGTTGAGCGCAAGAAGATGGAATATTCTTACAACGATGGTGGTCTGTACTACTTTATGGATCCCGAAACCTATGAAATGGTACCCATTGAAGAGGACGCTCTGGGTGATCCTTTCCGCTTCGTTAAGGAGAATGATACCTGCACCATTATGAGCTCCAAGGGTAAGGTCTTTGGCGTTGAGCCTCCCCGCTTTGTGGATCTGGTGGTTACTTCCACCGAGCCTGGCTTTGCTGGCAACACCGCTACCAACACCCTCAAGCCCGCTACTCTGGAGACCGGTGCTGAGGTGAAGGTGCCTCTGTTCATCAACGAGGGCGAGTCCATTCAGGTGGACACCACCACCGGCGAATATCTGGGCCGCTCCAAGTAATAAGGAGAAATTACTATGACCATTTCTGAAAAGTCCGCATATCTGAAGGGCCTGATGGATGGCCTGAATTTGGACACTGAGAAGGCAGAAGGTAAGATGATCAGCGCCATTGTGGATCTGCTGTGTGATGTTACCAAGAAGCTGACTGATGTAGAGGATACCACCATCGCCATCTCCGACGAGCTGGACCAGATCGAAGAGGATCTGGATGCCATCGAGGACTTCATTCTCGACGAGGACGAGGATGACGAGGACGATTACGAGGATGAGGATTTCGACGACTTCGACGATGAGGATTACGAGGACGAAGGCTTCGACTTCGGCGACGAGGACTCTATTATCTACGAAGTCAAGTGTGCCTGCGGCAATATCATCGATTTTGACGAGGAAACACTGGAAGAGGGCAGCATCGTCTGCGACCAGTGCGGCGAGACCCTTGAGTTCTCCTTTGAGGATGACGACGAGGACGAAGATATCGAGAAATTCTGATAGTTAAAAAAGCGCGTTGCGAAAGCAACGCGCTGTTTCTGTGCCTTCCGGTAAACACAAATTTCAGTTTGACGATTAGACCCATCGTAGGGCGGGGGCTTGCTCCCGCCGTCGATAACTGAGCTTTTTAGCGGCGGGAGCAAGCCCCGCCCTACCATACGACAGCCCGACAAATAGAAATTTGACATTTATTATGCGGCAATTACTAGCTATAAAAAAGGCGTGCAGTCAGAGATGCCACCAGAAAGCCGGTAAAATCCGCAATCAATGCTGCAGGGATCGTATACCGGGTCTGTTTGATTCCAGCTGCACCGAAGTAAACGCTGACCGTATAAAAAGTAGTTTCTGTTGATCCCAGCATTATGGCAGCCGTTCTGCCGATCAGGGAGTCAACACCGTACTGTGCCATCAGCTCTGCACCGACTGCCAGTGCGGCACTTCCGCTGACAGGTCGGATCAGCACAAGGATCGCCGTCTCCGGCGGGATTCCGAAAAAGTGAAAGATCGGACTGAGGGTTTGACTGATGAGCGCAACAGCTCCGGATGCCCGGAGCATGGTCACTGCGGTAAGTAGTGCAATCAGCGCAGGGACAAGTGTTACCAGCAGCTTTAGCCCATCGGCAGCACCGGTCAGGAGCAGATCATAGGCATTTTCCTTTTTTCGCAGCGCCATCGCAGAAACGAACAATAGCAACAGCGGAACGATGTAATCGGTCATTTGCGCCACACCTTTCCCAAAAGCCAGGCTGCCAGCAGCCCAATTCCTGCAGAACACAAGCTTGTGATCCACACAGCTGGGAGAATGTCAAAGGGAGTGCTGCACCCAAGCGCAGTGCGGATTGCGGCTACATTGGCAGGGATCAGTTGAATGGATGCGGTATTCAAAACAATAAGCCGGCATAATTCATCTCCGGCTATACCTGTACCGGCACGGCTGCTTAGTCGCTTGGCAGCCTGAATTCCCATAGGGGTCGCCGCATTTCCCAGACCTAAAAAATTTGCACATACATTTGCACTTAAGCTGCCTGCAAAAACCGAGTCTGTGTGATAGGAAGGGAAGATCTGTCCCAGAATGGGTCTGAGAAGCCGTGAAAGTAGCGTTGTTAGACCTGCCTTTTCCATAAGCTTTCCCACACCGCACCAAAGGCTGATAGAGCCTGCCATAGAAACAGCTAGTGTCACACCGGCCCCAGCACCCTGGGGGACGGCAGCACCCAGGGCATCCCCCTGACCGGTCACCACTGCAGCAACAACACTGATTCCAATGATCCCAAGCCAGATCCAACTCATAATCATAATGTCCACCCCTCCCGGTGCATTGTATTTGAGTGATGGGCAAAAAATTACTAAAATCAAGCGAAATAATAATTGACACGAACTGAATAATTTAGTATAATGCTGGCTATAACACGATGATCGGTTAGGATAGGGAGGAACAAGATGAAAATGAGATCGACTGGAATTGTGCGCAAGCTGGATGAATTGGGAAGAATCGTTCTGCCTATTGAGCTGCGCCGGACACTGGACATTGCAGAGCGGGATGAGCTGGAGATTTATCTGGAGGATGATAAGGTGGTTCTGAAGAAATATGAACCTTCCTGTATCTTCTGCGGCTCTACCAGAGGGCTGGTTACATACTGCAACAAAAATGTTTGCACCGATTGTGTCCGGAAAATGAACCAAGAATAAAAGAACGCCTGCCATTGGCAGGCGTTCTTTTATTCATTTAAGTGCTGCATCATAAACGGCGTTTTTCGGAAGATTTAATTCCTGAGCTGTTTGTTTGACAGCATCCTTTCTGCTCATACCGGATGCGATCAGTTCTCCAACCCGTGTTGCTGCATCCTCAGCAGTGGCAGCAACCTTTTCTTCCGGTTTTGCGCCGGCGACCACAAGTACAAATTCACCCTTAGGTGCTTGCTGATTGTAAAGCTCGATCGCCCCGCCTAAAGTGGTGCGGACAACCTCCTCGTGGAGCTTTGTCAGCTCCCGACAAAGGCTGATGGGACGGTCTGCCCCAAACACCTCAGCCATAGACTCCAAGGTGGCAAGAAGCTTGTGGGGCGCTTCGTAAAAAATCATTGTGCGCTGCTCCTGAGCGAGGGCTTCCAAATGCTCCCGACGGCTTTTCTTAGCTGTGGAGAGAAAACCCTCAAAGCAGAACCGACCGGTAGACTGACCGGAAATGCTCAGTGCCGTGATCACAGCGCAAGGACCGGGAATGGCGCAGACGGTGACCCCAGCTTCAGCGCATTGTTTCACCAGTTCTTCGCCCGGATCAGAAATGGCGGGACTGCCTGCATCGGAAACCAGCGCGCAGGTTTCACCTGCGAGAATTCTGTCTAAAATGATATTGCCCTTTTGTGCCTTGTTGTGCTCGTAGTAGCTGACAAGGCTTTTTTTGATGCCCAGATAGTTTAGCAGCTTTAAGGTTACCCGGGTATCCTCAGCAGCAATAAAGTCTGCCTCCTCCAGGGTCTGGCGGCAGCGCTGGGAGATATCTCCCAGATTTCCGATGGGGGTGGGTACAAGATATAACATTCCGGCCATAGCTGACCTCCTAAATATGATATAGCTGTCGGTAATATTCAGACGGACTTCCGTCCGGTTCGTGTAAATAGGCTTCCTCCCAAACAAGACCCGGCTTAGCGCCCTTTTGACACTGGACCAAAAGCAGGCTTGGTAATGTATCCGGCTGATGCTGCAGCAGGCACACCCGTTTCGGCTCCAAGCAGTTTTGAACGGCACAGGCGCAAAGCTGGGCAAACCGCTCCGGTCGGTGGACCAGATAAAAGCTGCCGCCGTATTTCAGCGCCCAGGCAGCGGAAGAAAACAGTGCCTCCATAGAGCATTCATCCTCCCGGCGGGCAATAGGAAGTGTCCGGCTTTTCGGTCCGGAAGTGAAATAGGGTGGGTTGGAAACACAGGTGGTAAAGCTGCCAGGGGAAAACAAAGAGGGGACTGTGCGTATGTCAGCGCATATACTGCTTAAACGGGAGCTAAGTCCGTTGGCAGAAATATTCTGCAGGGCGGTATTGTGGGCATTTTCGTCAATTTCAATTCCGGTTACCTGGCAGCCGGTGTCGTTGGCACAAAGCAGAAGGCCCAGTGTGCCGCAGCCTGCGCCCAGATCTAAGACTTTTGCTTGCCGGGGCAGCTTCACGAAACCGGATAATGCGATAGAGTCGGTGCTGAAAGGGAAACAGCCTTCCCCAATTTCCAGCGTGAAACCGTTGTGTAATTTTTCCATCTGTTGTTCCCCTTTAATCCGCGGTTACTTTATAAAAAAATCAGCCTGCGTACCGGAAAGCCGGCTCGCAGGCTGACGGTGAAAGGACGATCAGCCTTCCTCGATTGCTTCTACGGGGCAGTTTCCGGCGCAGGAACCGCAGTCGACACACAGATCAGCGTCAATAACGTACTTGCCGTCGCCTTCGGAGATAGCCTCAACAGGGCAGTTCTCAGCGCAGGAGCCGCAGCTCACGCAAGCGTCAGTGATATTGTAAGCCATGATTTTTCCTCCAGTAAGTAATAGTGTATTGCGCATCATTACTGATTGCACTTCCTATTCTAGCACGAATTTTGTAAAGCGCAAGTGTTTTTTCAAAAAAAGGCTTGTATATTTTTTGTATCGGATGGGGAAAATTTCCGGACGAGGGGGGATGATGTGCATTACACGGCAGAGGCACAGAGCCTTTTGACCGCATCCGCTACGATCGCAAAAAGACTGGGGCACAGCTATGTGGGCAGTGCACACCTGTTAATGGCGATCGGTTCAGACCGGAGCGTATCCGGTCAGCTTTTGCGGGGAGCGGGATGGAACGGGACGCTCAGCGAGAAAATGTCGGCGGTGCTCTACGGAACGGGCACACCGGGGCTGCCCCTTCCTCAGGGGTTTTCGGAACAAGCAAAAAGAATTCTGCACCGGGCAGGACAGGAAACCAGACGCTTAGGCTGCCGCATGGTGAATACCACCCACATCCTGCTTGCGGTGCTGCGTAGTGAACGGACACAGGCAAGAGAATTGCTTGCCTTGAATGATGTAGATATCCAATCCCTCTTTTCCCGAACAGTGGATGTGATCCTTTGGGAACAGAGGGCTGGAAAAGTGAAAAAGGAGGCGGTAACAACGAAACTGCTGGAACAGTTCAGTGAGGACCTGCTGGCAAAGGCAGCGCAAATGGAACCGGTGATCGGGCGGGAAAAGGAGATCGACACGGTTATCGGCATCCTAAGCCGAAAGAATAAGAATAACCCGGCGCTGATCGGAGAACCGGGGGTTGGGAAAACGGCGATCGCAGAGGGACTTGCGCAGCGAATGGCGGCAGGGAATGTGCCGCCCCAGCTGAAGGATAAAAAGCTGGTGAGTCTGAATATGGCAAACCTTGTGGCGGGCACAAAATATCGGGGCGAATTTGAAGAGCGGCTTCGGGATGTGCTGGGAGAGATCAAGCGCAGCGGTGATGTGATCTTGTTTGTGGACGAAATGCACACCATTGTGGGTGCAGGCGCGGCAGAGGGAGCGATCGATGCGGCAAATATTTTCAAGCCTGCCCTGGGCAGGGGAGAGCTGCAAATGCTTGGGGCGACTACAATGTCAGAGTACCGCAAATACATTGAAAAAGACCCGGCATTGGAGCGGCGTTTCCGACCGGTACAGGTGGAAGAGCCGGATAAGGAAGCCACAATGGCAATCCTGCGAGGGTTAAAGCCGGGACTGGAGCGCCACCATCATATCCGCATTACAGAGGAGGCGATGAAAGAGGCGCTGCGCCTTTCTGTGCGGTATTTGCCGGATCTGTATTTGCCGGATAAGGCGATCGACCTGCTGGACGAGGGCGCTGCCCACGCCCGTATGGAAGAAATGTATACCACGCGACAAAATTACCGGCACGAGCTTCAGCAGGAGCTGGAGGAGGCGGTTCGGGAAAGCCGCTATGAGAAGGCGGCGGAGCTGCGGGACAAAATGCGAAGGATGGCTGCGCGGCCTTCGGAGTCCAGACGGGCAAGGGCGGTAACAGCGGCAGATGTGGCTTGGGCAGTTTCCGCCAGAACCGGAATCCCGGTGGGCAGACTCACTGCAGATGAGCGGGAGAGGCTACTGAATTTAGAGAGCTTGCTGTCCCGGTATGTAATGGGTCAGGAGAATGCGGTGCGCCAGGTGGCGGAAACGGTGCGTAGAGGACTGGCAGGACTGCAGGATGAAACCCGTCCGGTGGCAAGTATACTCCTGACCGGTCCGACTGGTGTGGGAAAAACAGAGCTGTGTCGGGCACTGGCACAGGAGCTGTACGGCAGCAAGGAGGCAATGATCCGTCTGGATATGTCGGAATTTATGGAAAAGCAGTCTGTGGCACGGCTGATCGGCGCCCCGCCCGGTTATGTAGGCTATGAGGAGGGCGGAAAGCTGACAGAGGCAGTGCGCCGCAGACCTTACTGCCTGGTGCTGATGGACGAATTGGAAAAAGCACATCCGGACGTATCGAATATCCTGCTGCAGATTATGGAAGAAGGGGAGCTGACCGACTCCACCGGGCGGCGTGTCAGTTTCAAAAATGCCATTGTGGTAATGACCTCCAACACAGGCTCGGAAAAAAGTAGCGACGGATTGGGCTTCAACCCACAGGGACGGCAGGAACAGACGGATCAGGCGCTGCGTCAGCGGTTCGCCCCGGAGTTTCTGGGGAGACTGGATAAGATCGTTACCTTTGAACCTTTACAGGAAAAGACAATGGAGCAGATCGCTAAGAAATATTTAGATCGACTTCAGCAGCGTGCGGCGGCAAGCGGATTGCAGCTGCAGCTTCCGGAGGAGCTTGCCCATACACTTGGCTGTAAATGGAAAAAGCGGGACGGTGCCAGACACCTGCGTCATTTGGTGCAGGAAAGGGTGGAAGGGCCTTTGGCAGTCTATCTGTTGGGATGTCCAAAACGCCCCACAAAGGTCAAAGTCAGATTAGAAGACGGTGCGTTGCACTTTATAGGCTAGAAAAATGGTGCTGCCTCAAATGCTTTGTAAGGAAGCACCTTCTTACCGCAACCGTCAAATTCCTGTTTGGCGAACTGTTATACCGTAGGGCGGGGGCTTGCTCCCGCCGTCTGATATTTTGGGGCTCGATGCCCCAAAATATCAGCAGTATTACAATTTGAAGGCGCAGTAGCGGCGGGAGCGAGCCCCCGCCCTACGATGGGCGCAATTGTCAAACGGAAATTTGAAAAAGAAGGACATATGGACGCTTTTTTACTTTTGTTATAGAACAAGTGTTTAATTATTCGAAAAAACTGTATTTTTTTATAAAAAACCCTATATTTTTTGAAAAAATATATTGATTTTTGAAAAAATATCCTTTATACTGTCATTAAATGGAGCAAAATGGTAGCTAAGTGGAGCAAAATGGAAGGAGGTGAGCGTTTGTGATCGGTAAATACCCTGCAAAATTGGACGATAAAAACCGGTTGTTTGTGCCTGCAAAGCTTCGTGCAGAATTGGGCGAGGACTTTTTTGTCACCCTTGGTGTCAACTGCGGACACCGCTGCCTGACGGTTTATACTGCGGAAGATTGGCAAACGCTCAGCCAGAATTACAACAACCTTCCCATTTCCCAGCGCAGCGCCGCTACCAGCCTGATTTTTATGAATGCAGCCCAGTGCAGTCCGGACAAGCAGTTCCGTTTCGGCTTGACTCAGTTTTTGCTGGACTATGCCGGCGTAAAGCGGGATGTGATGATCGTTGGCCGTGCAGGGCAGGCAGAGATATGGGACGCACAGGAATTTAAGCAGTTTGAGGAAGAGAATCTTACCCCGGAAAAGCTGCTGGCTTCTTTGGAGACCATCGGATTATGAGGCAGTTTCATCACGTATCCGTTTTGCTGGAGGAGTGTATCGAAAACCTCAACATCCGGCCTGACGGTATTTATGTAGACGGTACACTGGGCGGCGCGGGACATTCTTCCAGGATTGCGGCCCGGCTGACCACCGGCCGCCTGATCGGCATTGACCGGGACCCGGTTGCCCTGCAGGCAGCAGGGGAGCGCCTGAAGCCATATAAAGACCGGGTCACACTGGTCCATTCCAATTTCAGCCAAATGGCGCAGGTCTTAGCGGACCTGAACATCCCCGGCGTAGACGGTATTTTGCTGGATCTTGGCGTGTCTTCCCCTCAGCTGGATGACGGCAGCCGCGGTTTTTCCTATATGACCGACGCGCCGCTGGATATGCGGATGAATAACAATGATAGCCTGAGTGCTGAAACAGTGGTGAACACCTGGTCTCAGGAAGAACTGAAACGAATTCTATACACCTATGGCGAGGAGCGCTACGCGCCTCAGATCGCAGCTGCGATTTGTCGCCGGCGGGAAGAAGCACCCATCAAAACAACCCTGGAGCTTGTGGATATTATCCGCTCAGCGATGCCACCGGCTGCCCTCCGGGAAAAGCAGCATCCGGCAAAGCGCAGCTTTCAGGCGATCCGCATTGCGGTTAACGATGAGCTGGGCGCTGTGGAACAAATTATGAAGGATGCTATCGGATTATTGAATTCGGGTGGACGGCTTGCGATCATCACCTTCCATTCCCTGGAAGACCGCATCGTGAAAAGCGGTATGAATGATGCAGCAAAGGGCTGTACCTGCCCCCCAAGCTTTCCGGTTTGCGTCTGCGGCAAGAAACCGCAGGTAAAGCTCATCAGCAAAAAGCCCATCATTTCCACAGAGGAAGAATTAAAGGATAATCCCCGCGCCCGGAGCGCAAAGCTGCGGGTTTGTCAAAAAATCTAAAGAGGAGGACGGGAGTATGGTATACAGTCAGGTTCAGTATGTTCGCTTCAATACATTCGGAAACACTGCCCGGAAAATTGTCCATACTCCTGCTGTGCCTAAGAAGGCAGTTCTCCCGAAACCCTGCAAGCAAAAACGGAAGGTGATCTATGTAGATCCCATCGCGTTTGTGAGTATTCTAGTCGCCCTTTGTATGGTGCTAACTATGACTGTAGGCATCGTTCAGTTTGCTTCTGCCCGTCGGGAAGCGGCAAAAATGGAAGCCTATGTTACAGAGCTTAGCAGCCGTAATCAGGAGCTAAGCGAGCAGTACAGCTCCGGATATGACATCCGGCAGATTGAAAAAAGCGCGCTGGCACTTGGTATGGTATCCAGAGACCGGGTGCAGACTGTATCCATTCAGGTTACAGCGCCCCAGCAGGTACAGACAGTTACCCTCTGGGAGCGGATCGGCACGTTTTTAACTACATTATTTGCATAATTTTTCTCCTGAACAATACACTTGCAATAGCAGCTGCAATGGGCGGCGAGGGTTTCCCTTGCTGCCCATTGCAAGCAAGTGGAAAGGTCGGGATGAAATTGGCCAAGAAACGGAAAAAGGAGTACACCCGCCTGCGCTTTGACAGCGGACAGCACCGCAGGATCATAGGGGTGTCGATTTTCTTGGGGATCATTGCCTTTGTTCCGGTGGCATATCGGCTCTATGATCTGATGGTGCGGCAGTATGATTACTATGCGGACCTTGCTCTGCGAAATCAGACAAGATCCACAGCGGTTTCCGCAGATCGGGGCACGATCTACGATCGGAATATGAATATATTAGCTTGCTCCGTCAGTGTGGAAAATGTGTATCTGGATCCCCACGAGCTGAAGCAGTCAAAGGCGGATATCGGAGAAATCTCTCGAGTACTGGGGGAAATTCTGGATAAAGATCCCGGCTGGATCGAAAAGCAGGCGCAGGACAGAAAAATGCGCTATAAGCAGATCGGCGCGAAGATCCCGGAGGAAACGGCAGCGCAGATCCGCGCTTACATAAATAAGAATAATATTTCCGGCATCCACCTAGAGCCGGATTCGAAGCGATATTACCCGAACGGCAGCCTTGCGGCACAGGTCATTGGCTTTACAAATGCGTCCAATACAGGCTCAGAGGGAATTGAAGCGGCATACAATAGCTTTTTAGAGGGCAGCACCGGACGGGTCATTACCACCAAGGGCAATAACGAAATGGATATGCCCTTTTCCTATGAAAGCTATGTATCCTCCCGTCAGGGCAGCGATGTGATCCTGACGATAGATACCACCGTACAGGCTTGTCTTGAAAAGAATTTGGAGGAGGCAATCGCCAAATACGATGTGCAAAACGGCGCTTTTGGCATTGTAATGAATGTAAACTCCGGCGAAATTCTGGCAATGGCGACCCTGGGAAGCTACGATCCCAACAATTATCTGGAGATCTGCGATCCGAAGGAGTCTGCCCGGCTGGAAAACCTGAAAGAATTTGGAACAGAAGAAGATTATCGTGAGGCACTTACCGCAGCCCAGCTGAAGCAGTGGCGCAACCGGTGCATTTCCGATGGCTATGAGCCTGGCTCTACCTTTAAGGTAATGACAATGGCAGCGGCACTGGATAGCGGTGCAATCGACCTGAATACCGGCTTTCACTGCTCCGGTTCGGAGCAAATTCCGGGGCGTTCCCAGCGACTGCATTGCTGGCGGTCCTCCGGTCACGGCTCGGAGCAGACCCCACAGGCGCTGCAAAATTCCTGCAATATCGCCTTTGCCCATATTGCCCTGAAAATGGGCGGGGAAACCTTTTATAAGTATGTAAAAAGCTTCGGAATTCTGGAAAAAACCGGGATCGATCTGGCAGGGGAGAGTAAAGGCGTATTTTTCTCTGAACCCATCGTCACGAACACAGATAAATGGGGGACCGCATCTCTGACCTCCGGCTCATTCGGACAAACCTTTAAGATCACCCCCTTGCAGCTTGTGCGGGGTATTTCGGCGGTGGTCAACGGCGGCAATCTGATCGAGCCGTATATTGTTTCAGAAGTGGTGGATCAGGATGGAAATACAGTCCTCAAGCAAGAAACTACCGTAACCCGCAGGGTCATCCGTCAGGAAACTTCTGACATAATGTGCAAGCTTATGCAGTCTGTTGTGGAAGAAGGTACGGCGAAAAATGCCTCAGTTGCAGGCTATTTGATCGGTGGAAAGACCGGTACTAGCGAGAAGATCGACGTGTTCGATGAAAACGGACAGCGGGTACTGGATAAAATTGTCTCCTTCGTAGGGGTTGCGCCAATGGACGATCCGGAGTATATTGTATTGGCAGCACTGGACACGCCCTCCCGGCAAACGGGTATTTATATTTCCGGAGGCGTAATGGCAGCACCGACTGTGGGAGGAATTTTAGAAGATATTCTTCCTTACCTGGGTGTGCAGCGTACCTTCTCAGAGGAGAATGCAGAAGGGCAGACCCTGATTATGGAGGATCTGACCGGCTTGACCGCTGAACAGGCACAGCAACAGTTGAAAAAATCCGGTCTGACTGCTAAAATACAAGGGACAGGGGAAACTGTCACCGACCAGATTCCTGCAGCGGGACAAAGTCTGCCCGGCGGCAGCGAGGTGCTGCTGTATCTGGACGGTCAATTGGAGGAAACACTGGTTACAGTGCCGGACTTTACAGGGCTGAACCGGCAGCAAGCCAGTGATCTGGCAGGCAGCCTGGGGCTGTATATACTGGTGTCCGGAAATGACGGTGTTGCAGCCAATGTGGTGGTAACGGAGCAGTCTGTGCTCCCGGAAACACAAGTTCCTGCAGGAACAACCATCCGCCTGACATTTACAGATACACAGGCAAAAGATTAAACACAAAGGAGTAAGGGATATGAAATTAAGTCAGCTGCTTGCGAATGTTGAGATCCTGCGCACCAATGTCGATTTAAATATGGAGATTAACTCCGTGGCATACGATTCCCGAAAGGTAACACCGGGCAGCCTGTTTGTAGCCATTACCGGCTTTGCCACAGACGGAAACCGCTATATCCCTATGGCTATGGAAAAGGGTGCTGCGGCAGTGGTGACCGCAAAGCAGCCGGAAGCGGATATTCCTTATATTCTGGTAGCATCTGACCGACTGGCACTGGCACAGCTCGGCGCCAATTACTACGGTCATCCCGGCAAAGCAATGAAGCTGATCGGTGTAACCGGTACAAACGGAAAGACTTCCTCCACATTGCTGTTAAAGCACATTTTGGAGAAGGTTCTGGGTGCAAAAGTAGGTCTGATGGGTACGATGCACAATATGATCGGTGAGAGAATCCTTCCCACAGAGCGGACCACCCCGGAAAGCTTTGAATTGCAGGCACTTCTTGCCCAAATGCGGGACGCAGGCTGTACTTATGTGATTATGGAGGTATCCTCCCACGCCATTGCGCTGGAGCGGATCGGTACGTTGCACTATGAAGTGGCGGCTTTTACAAACCTGACAGAAGACCATCTGGATTTCCACAAGACTATGGAAAACTATTGCGACACCAAGGCACAGCTGTTTTCCCGTTGCGAGAAAGCGGTTGGAAATCTGGACGATGAATGGTTTAATCGCCTCTGCGGAAAAGCAACTTGTAATCTTTTGACCGTTTCTGCAAAGCAGGAAGCGGGACTGTATGCCCAAAACGAGGAGCTTCTGTCTGACGGCGTTTCATTTACTGCTGTTAGGGGAGAGGAGCAGGTGGCGGTAAAGCTGCCCATCCCCGGAAAATTTACCGTCTATAATGCCCTGACAGTGCTGGGTATGGCGTTGCAGCTGGGAATATCCCTGAAAGACGCGGCAAAGGCACTGGAAACGGCGCAGGGTGTCACGGGCAGAGTGGAGGTAGTTCCCACACCGGGAAAGCCTTACACAGTGCTCATCGACTATGCCCATACACCGGACGGACTTGAAAATGTCCTGTCATCTGTAAAGGGCTTCTGCAAAGGTCGCCTGATCGCCGTATTCGGCTGCGGCGGCGACCGGGACCCCATCAAGCGTCCCATAATGGGCAGAATTGGCGCAGAAATTGCAGATATCGCTATTATCACTTCTGACAATCCTCGCACTGAAAACCCCGGTGCGATCATCGAAGATATCGTTAAAGGCATTGATCCTGCATATAAAAATTACGAAGTCATCGAAAATCGTGTCCAGGCAATTCATCACGCACTGGACATTGGGCAAAAGCATGATATAATTGTATTAGCCGGTAAGGGCCACGAAACATACCAGGAGATCCACGGGGTCAAGCACCACCTGGACGAGCGGGAGGTTGTTTCCGCACACCTGGAGAAAATGAGGAAGTAATATGGGCATAATCACATTGCAGCAGGCTGCAGATTGGTGCGGCGGCCGCATTGATCCCAAGTATAAGGATGTTACCTTTCTGGGTGCAAACAACGATACCCGGAAGATAGAAAAGGGACAGATGTTCATTGCACTGAAAGGTGCACGGGACGGTCACGACTTTATTCCTGCGGCACTGGAAAAGGGCGCAGCCGCAGTGCTCTGCACCCATTGTGACGGGGATTATCCTGCCATCGTAGTAGAAGATACCCGGATCGCTTTGGGCGATATTGCCCGCGGGGAGCGCCAGAAGATCGGTATGAAGGTGGTCGGCATCACCGGCTCTGTGGGAAAAAGCACCACAAAGGAAATGGTGGCAGCGGTCTTGCAGACCACTTACCGGGTGGCAAAAACTCCCGCAAATCATAATAATGACATCGGTATGCCCATGGCAGTGTTGGCAATGGACAGCGCAACGGAGGTTGCGGTTTTGGAAATGGGTATGAACCATTTCCGGGAAATTGCCTATCTTACTTCCATTGCAAAGCCGGATGTGGCGGCGATCATCAATATCGGAACAATGCATATTGAGCATTTAGGTTCGCAGGAGGGCATTCTGCAGGCAAAGCTTGAAATTTTAGAGGGTATGCCTGCTGACGGAAAAATTGTTCTCAACGGAGACGACAGCCTTCTGTGGAATCAGCACCGTTTGGGCGACAGACCGGCAGACTTTTTCGGTTTGCGCAATCCGGAATGTAATATCCGGGCGGAGGATGTCCGTCAGGAGGAAGGCTTCCTTCGGTTTGCTGCCGCTACCCCCGGGGGGAATTTCCCTGTGGAAATGGAGCTGGAAGGAGAGCACTATGTTCACGATGCACTGGCAGCGATTGCGGTGGGTCTGGACCTGGGTGTAAAGCCTGAAGCTATCCAAAAGGGCCTTGCAGAATTTCACAATATGGAAGGCCGTCAGGAAATTTTCCAAAAAGATGGCTATACCATTATTAAGGACTGCTACAATGCAGGTCCTGAATCTATGGCTGCAGCACTGACAGTGCTGGGCGGCAAGGATGGCCGCCGGGTGGCAGTGTTGGGCGATATGCTGGAGCTGGGTGTCAGAACCCAGGCAGAGCATTACAAGGTAGGACGCATTGCAGCGGAAAAGGCAGATGTTCTTCTTGCCTACGGCGAGAACAGTGTGCGTATGATCTACGGTGCAATCACCGGCGGTATGACGCGCCACGCAGCCAGAGCCTTTACAGACCGTGAGCGTCTGATTTCTGTACTCAAACAGACAGCAAAACCCGGCGATGTGATCCTGTTCAAGGGCAGCCGGGGTATGCGTATGGAATTGGCGCTGGAAGCGTTTTTAAGTGATAATCAGGAGAAAGACTCTTAACAAGCGGAGGAAAGAGCGATGATCAAAGTGGTGATAGCAGCGGTGGCAGGCGGCGTTCTGTCCGGTGTGCTGGGGTACTTCTTGCTGCCGGTGCTACGGGCATTGAAGGCAGGGCAGTCCATTCGGGAGCTGGGTCCTACCTGGCATAACAATAAGGCAGGCACACCAATGATGGGCGGTTTGATGTTCATCGGTGCAGTTATCATTTGCCTTTTGCTGTGTATTCCTATGATGCAGGAATATACAGTGTTTTATGTGTTGCTGTTAAGCCTTTGCTTTGGCGCAGTTGGCTTTGTGGATGATTTCTGCAAGATCAAGTATAGGCGCAATATGGGTCTGACATCTTTGCAGAAAGCGCTTTTGCAGATGGCGGTTTCTGCACTGTATCTGTACCTTTTGTATAAAGAGGGAAGTCTGACGGAAAATATTACCATTCCCTTTGTAACAGACCCCATCCCCGTACATCCCATTTTGTATATCTTTATTGCGATGTTTATAATGGTTGGCTGCGTCAATGCAGTGAACCTGACCGACGGCGTAGACGGACTTTGCGGCAGCGTGACCATTCCGGTAATGGCATTTTTTGCTGTGGTTGCTGTGGCAAAGGGACGCTACGATCTGGCATTGCTGCCTGCTGCTCTGGCAGGCGCATTGATCGCTTACCTGTTCTACAACTGGCATCCGGCAAAGGTGTTTATGGGCGATACCGGCTCGCTGTTCCTTGGCGGCGTGGTGTGCGCTGTTGCCTTTGCATTGGATATTCCGCTGGTGCTGATACCTATTGGTATTATTTACATTATTGAAACCTTGTCCGTTATTTTACAGGTGGCTTATTTTAAGCTGACCCACGGAAAACGGCTGTTCAAAATGTCTCCCATCCACCACCATTTTGAAATGAGCGGCTGGAAGGAAGAGAAGATCTGCATCGTCTTTACAGCAATTACGGCGATCGGCTGTGCGATCGCCTGGTTTGGTATTATGTAAAAGGAGTTTTTATGGCATTACAGAATTTTCTGTATGCCAAAGAGAACCGCCGTCGGCGAACGCCGGCGGGTGAAAGTGTAGATATTCCGTTTTTGGCGATCTTACTACTGCTGCTTACCATTGGACTTGCAATGCTGTATTCGGCAAGCTTTGCCCAAAGTGAGTTCGACACCGGCTATACGGACTCTACCCGTTATCTGCAAAAACAGGCAGTATGTGCCCTGATCGGACTAGCAGCTATGGCAGCATTGAGCCGAATTCCGCCGGATTTCTGGTTTCGGACTGCCTGGCCTCTATACGGCATCAGCATTGGGCTTTTGCTTATGGTGCTGCTGTTCGGTCAGTCGGTCAACGGTGCAAAGCGTTGGATCAACATTGCTGGACTGCAGTTTCAGCCTTCGGAAATCGCTAAATTTACCCTTATATTGCTTTTTGCCAGACTTACCAAGGGATTTGGTACATCTGCTCGGCAGTTTCGCTACGGAGTTCTTGGCTTCGGGGCAGCACTTTTGGGAATTCTTATCCCCCTGGCGCTGGAAAAGCACTTATCAGCCATTATGCTGATGGGTATGGTGGCAGTAGTAATGATGTTTGTGGCGGGAACAAACCCGAAATGGCTGCTGGCAGGTGCCGGTGCTGCGGTGATGTTTGTGATCGTCTATGTAAGCCTGATGGGCTATGCAGGTGACCGGATTACCGCCTGGCTGCATCCGGAGCAAGATCCCAGTGATACCGGCTATCAGATCCTTCAGTCCCTGTATGCTATCGGCTCCGGGGGACTGTTTGGTTTAGGACTGGGGAAAAGCAGGCAAAAATATCTATATTTACCCTTTCAATATAACGACTATATCTTTGCGATCATTTGTGAGGAATTGGGACTTGTGGGTGCGCTTTTGATCACCTCGCTGTTTGCGGCACTGATCCTGCGGGGGTATTGGATCGCCCTGCGTGCCCCGGATCGGTTTTCCACAGTCCTGGGCGCAGGACTGATCACATTGATCGCAGTACAAACGATCCTGAATTTGGGTGTGGTGACAAACCTTTTGCCCTCAACCGGCATTGCGTTGCCCTTTTTCTCCTACGGCGGCACAGCACTGGCGGTAAATTTGGGGGAAATGGGGATTTTACTTAGTATTTCCCGTTATCGAAACCGGGCAACCGGTCAGGAGGATTTCCTATGAATGTAATTTTTAGCTGCGGCGGAACCGCAGGACATATTAATCCCGCCATTGCCGTTGCCAATGTGTGTAAGGAGCGGCATCCGGATGCCAATATCCTGTTTATTGGCGGCAAAGGCGGTATGGAAGAGACCCTTGTACCGAAGGCAGGCTTTGAGATCAAAACCTTGCCTGCAGATGGTGCATCCAGAGGGAAATCTCTGAAAGCAATGCTCCATAATGCAAAGGTTCTTGCTAATTTAGTGGGTTCTGTCCATGCTTGCAAGCGGATCATCCGGGAATTTAATGCAGATGTGGTGGTGGGCACCGGCGGCTATGCCAGCTTTCCTGCCCTGATGGCAGCATCTATGATGAAGGTTCCTGCCTGTGTTCACGAAAGCAATGCGATGCCCGGACTGACCACCCGACTGGTAGCGGACCGGATCGATAAGGTTTTGGTTTGTTTCCCGGAAAGTGCCAAGCACTACCGCCATCCGGAGCGGGTGGAGGTTGTTGGTATGCCGGTCAAGCGGGAATTCATCTTCACAAAAAAGGAAGACGCCCGCAAGGAAATGGGACTGGATGAGCGTCCTGTGATCGTTTCTGCCTTTGGCAGCTTAGGCGCACAGGCGATGAATGAAATGACTGCAAGAATGTTCCGCTTAGAGCAGGAGGCAGGCTTTCCGTACCAGCATATCCACGCAGTGGGAAAATACGGCTGGCGCTGGATACACGATTATGCGGCATATCAGGGTGTGGATCTGAAAAACTGTCCTTCCCTGATGGCACAGGAATATATCTACAATATGCCCACGGTTATGGCGGCAGCGGATATCATCATCAGCAGGGCAGGTGCATCCAGCTGCAATGAGATTGCTGCATCCGGAACACCCTGCATCCTGATCCCGTCTCCCAATGTGACGGACAATCATCAGGAAAAGAACGCCCGCGCCCTGGAAGAAAAGGGTGGTGCTGTAGTGGTACTGGAGGCGGAATGCACCGAAAAGCGGTTAATGGATGAGATCAGCGCTTTGCTTGCTGACCGGCAAAAATATACTGCTATGCGCAAGGCACTTCAGGATATTGTCATCCCGGACTGTGCAGACCGGGTGTGTGATGTGGTAGAAGCCCTTGCCCACCGGAAATAAAGGAGTAATCAATGAACACCAAAGAGAAAAAGCGTAAAGCCGGAGAAAGTGTCAGACGGAAGACAAATGTTAAGGCGAAAAATGCTGTTGCATATAACAATGTAAAAGCGGAAAATGTTATTATATATACCCAGCCGAAGCCTTTTGACCGAAGAAGATTTGCACTTCGGATGGCAACGATGGTTGCGGTGGTGCTGGCGTTGGTGCTTGGAATGTCGATCTTTTTCAAGGTTGCAAATGTAACGGTGTCCGGATCAGATAAATACACCCCTTGGGATGTGCGGGAAGCATCCGGCATCCGGGACGGTGAAAATCTGCTGACCCTGAACAAAGCGAAGATCGGCGGAAAGATCCGAACAAAGCTCCCTTATGTGAAAACAGTCCGGATCGGTGTGAAGCTTCCGGATACTGTAAAGATCGAAATTCAGGAAATGGATGTTGTCTATGCCATCGCCGATGCTGAGGATGGCTGGTGGCTGATGGATGCAGCCGGAAAGATCGTGGAATCTGTTAGCAGCTCCGATGCGAAAAGCCACACCCTGATCCAGGGCGTTCGTCTGCAGTCTCCGGCAGTGGGTGCTCAGGCAGTGGCAATGGAGACTGTACCGGAGACCAATGAAGCAGGGGAGACAATCCCAGTGACGGTTCTGGAAAGCGAGCGCCTGCGTGCAGCGATCGATATCTTACAGTGCCTGGAAAAAAACGGCGTGATCGGTCAGGCAGCAAGCCTGAATGTGTCGGATATGACAATGCTGGAGCTATGGTATGAAGATCACTATCAGGTCCTGCTGGGAGACAGTGAAAAACTCAGCTATAAGATAGAAAGTATGGTCAAAGCAATTGACCAGCAAAAGGACTACCAGCGGGGAATTTTGGATGTCAGCTTCACAACTTGGGGCAATCAGGTGAATTTAAGTCCCTTTTCTGAGTGATTTCCAAATTTTTTGAAAAATCTTTGGGAAAAAATAAGAAATTTCTATTGACCTATTGGCTTTTTCAGGGTAGAATATAGAAGTGCAATTGTAAATTGAGCGGAATAGGCTTGTTTATTCTGCGGATACATAGGAGGAGTAGTAAATGGATTATCAGGAGCGCGTTGTTAAAATTAAGGTGATCGGCGTTGGCGGCGCCGGCAACAATGTTATTAACCGTATGATCGATGCAGGTGTGGACGGCGTTGATTTCGTCGTGGTAAACACCGATAAGCAGGATCTGAATAAGTCCGTCTGTAAGAATAAGGTGCAGATCGGCGAGAAGCTCACCGGCGGTATGGGCGCAGGCTCCAAGCCTGAGGTTGGTCAGAAGTCTGCTGAGGAGTCTAGAGCAGCCATCGCAAAGATCTTGGAAGGCACCGATATGGTGTTCATCACCGCAGGTATGGGTGGCGGCACCGGCACTGGCGCAGCACCCATCGTTGCAGATCTGGCTCACGAGGCCGGCATCCTGACTGTTGGTGTTGTAACCAAACCCTTCAAGTTCGAGGGTGCAAACCGTATGCGCCAGGCGGAAGCAGGTATTGCTGCTCTGTCTGAGAAAGTGGACTCTTTGGTGATCATCCCCAACGACCGCTTGAAGTATGTCACCGATCAGAAGATCACCTTTGCCAATGCATTCGGCATTGCTGACGATGTTCTGAAGCAGGCAGTTACCTCCATCTCCGAGCTGGTCGGCGATGCAGGAAATGTTGTCATCAACCTGGACTTTGCTGACGTTTCTGCTATTATGAAGGACGCAGGCCGTGCCCATATGGGTGTTGGTACTGCATCCGGCCGTGAGAAGGCTGAACAGGCTGCTTTGGCTGCTGTTGCCAGCCCCCTGCTGGAGACCTCTATCAACGGTGCTACCGGCGTTCTGGTCAATGTGACCGGTTCTTCCGAGCTGACTCTGGACGACGTAGAGACCGCAGCAGGCATCGTACAGGAAGCTGCAAATCCCGAAGCAAATATCATCTTCGGTGCTACCTGGGACGAGAACTTTGAAGATGAAATGCGTGTTACCGTTATTGCTACCGGTTTTGAGCAGAAGGCTGAGGCAAAGGAAACCGCAGCTGCCGGCAGCAGCGTAAAGGGCGCTGACGATATTGACGAGATCTTCAACATCTTCAACCGCTAATTAAAATTATGCGGCATCCCGGACGACCCGTCCGGGATGCTTTTTTGTGAGGAACGATTATGGATGCATACCGCAATCTGGCAGCAAGCTATGATCGGCTGACCAGCGACGTAGACTATAAAGCCACTGTGGATTTTTACTGGCAGATATTAAATAAAGAGGGTGTTACTCCCCGAACCGCAGTGGATCTTGCCTGCGGAACAGGCTCTGTGGCGCTGCTGCTGGCACAGAAGGGCTTGCAGGTGACCGGTGTGGATCTGTCGGAGGATATGCTTTGTGCTGCCTCCCAGAAAGCACAAATGCTTGATAATCCGCCGTTTTTTGTCTGTCAGCCACTTGAGAAATTGCACCTTCCCCGGGGTGTGGATCTTGCAGTCTGTGCGCTGGACAGTCTGGATTATATTACAGACCCCAACGATTGCCGGGAAGCGATCCGCCGTATTTATAAGGCACTAAATCCCGGCGGATG
>JAZQDL010000018.1:0-3317 GCA_045546835.1 Faecousia sp. | reverse complement strand
CCAGCGTACCAGCAGGACAGATGTACTTACAGAAGGTGGGCAGGGGGGTATCCCGGAAGGCGTACATAATAGGAACGATGAAAACAAAGAAAACCAAAATCGCGTACTTTAAGTAGGATAGCACCCGGGTCACCGGGCTTTTTTTCATTTTCGGGGTTTTGATTTTGTACATCAGCTCCTGCACCAGTCCAAAGGGACACAGCCAGCCGCAGATCATTCTGCCGAACATCAGGCTATACAGCAGGAGTATTCCGCCTACATAATAAATCGTAGAATGGTCGGCACTGAACGAGCCCTGCAGCGAACCAAGGGGGCAGGCAGCGATGGCACCGGGGCAGGAGTAGCAGTTGATACCGGGGGCACACATAATTTTAGAGTTTCCCTGATAAATATTTCCGGTCGCAAAGCCTTTTAAGTTAGCATTAAACAGCAGTGCAAAGTAAAGCTGCATGATCTTCCGCTTACTGGGGATCAGTCTTTTTAATCTTTCTTTCATCCCAATCACCCCAATCCTACGCACTCGGTGCAGATGTTGACTGCTTTTGTCAGAACATCCGCTGTTCCACCGGCAAAATAGCCGTACACCATAATTCCAATCGCCACGCACAAAAGCACCCAGCGCAAAACGTTTTTGCTTTCTTTTACTTCGGTCGCTACAACTGCTTCCCGGCTGGGAGCAATGCCCTTCACAAGCTCGATCTCTTTTTTGATACTTGCCTGTGTGAAATATGCAGTAAAAACGGCGTATCCAAACGGAACAGCAAGACAAGCAAGCATAACCAGGCTGCCCTGCGCCATCGAGCCGGTGATGTCATCTGAAGGGAAGTTGCCGGGGTTAACAGCATACACAAGGAACGCAATACTGCCAACAGCCAGCAGCGCAATACTGATATATGTATGCAGCTTCCGGTTCTTCTGCTGGTGCTGAATGTCCTGCAGCAGGGTAGGACCGCAGAAGGAAATGTCCCGCTTTTCCCACAGTTTGCGCAAAACAGCGGCGTGATCCTTGTTAGCTTTTTTCTTCGGCTTTTGCGCAGGCAGAGCAAAGCTCAGAATAAAGCCGCCCACAATCAGCGCAAGCGCCGTATATACAGGAACTGCGATTTGAGAAAAGCTCAGACCTACCGCTTCCCGGGAAAATGCCCGGTCACCGCTGTTGTAGATGCTGATGCACGCACCGATCAGGCATAGTCCTGCAATGATCAGCGAAAGACTCAGGATAATGCCGTAAATCAGGCGAATCCATTTCGTTTTTGTCATATTTTTTCCTCCATAGGGGTGATTTTTTCCCATTCAGTATAGCACAGCGGGGGAGGAAAGTAAATGTGAAAAGACCGATTTCGCCCAAATATTTGGGGGTGTCCACCACTGGTGGATGTTTTTGGCGTTTTGTACTTATTTACTCATATTCGCCTGGTTTCAGTGAAAAATCCTTGCATTTTGACGAGATTTACAGTATTATATTCTGGACTATGTATGCATATAAGTGTGCGAATTTTTCAGATGAAAGGCGATTGCTCTATGAGAAAAACAAGATGGATTACCTTTACCCGCTCAGCTTTGGTGCTGGGTCTGGCAGCGGTGATTCTGGTCTGTGCATTCTTTGTGCCGCAGGCTCAGGCATCCAACTACCAGGCATCCTATATCCAGCCGCTGGACCAAAAGCTGGATGTAAATTATAAGGACTATTTGAACACGGATATCGTCCAGCAGCTTCCGGAGGGAATGAAAGACGATCAGGAGATCTCTGTGATCATTTCTCTGGGTGTGCCTGATATTATGTCCGCATATGAGAATACGGACAAGTCTGTAGACTTTACCGACTATGCCCTCTACAGCGAGGATGCTGCAAAGATCGAAGCACAGATCGCGGATCGTAAGGCAGAGATCCTGGCGCAACTGGATGAGAAGGGCGTAGTCTATAAGACCGGCAAGGACTACTCCACCATTCTCAGCGGTTTTGAGATCCTTGTGAAGGCAGGGGATTATGCTGCCACCTGCAAGGCGCTTAACAAGGGCGAAAACGCCATCATCGGCGAGGTTTACAAGGCTGCCGAAACAGAGCTGGTGGAAAACACCGTTAATGTGTTCGACACCGGTATCTTCAACAGCGGTGATTCCGGCTACGACGGCAGCGGTATGGTGGTTGCAGTTCTGGATACCGGTCTGGATACCAATCACACGGCTTTCTCTGTTGACAACTTCACCTCCGACAACCTTGGCCTGACCTATGAGGATGTTGCCAAGGTCGTGGGCAGCACCAAGGCAAACGAGCTTGCCGGTGTTACTGTCGACGATGTTTATGTGAATAAAAAAGTACCCTTTGCATTCGACTATGCGGACAGCGACTCTGATGCATATTCCACCCACAACAACCACGGCACCCACGTTTCCGGTGTTATCGTTGGTAAGGATGATGTGATCACCGGTGTTGCCCCCAATGCCCAGGTGGTTGCTATGAAGGTGTTCTCCGATGTGGTGGACACTGCTATGGCATCCTGGATTTTGGATGCACTGGAAGACTGCGTCATTTTGGGCGTTGATGCCATCAATATGTCCTTGGGTACTGCTGCTGGCTTTAGCCGTGAGTCTGACGAAGAACTGGTCTATGGCGTTTACGAGAAGATCCGCAATGCAGGCATCAGCCTGATCGTTGCTGCATCCAACAGCTATTCCTCCGCCTACGGCTCTGAAGCGAACGGCAACCTGGGTCTGACCTCCAATCCCGATACAGGTACAGTCGGCTCTCCCGGTACATACCCCGGAACCATTTCCGTTGCTTCTATCAGCGGTAAGAAAACCCCTTATCTGATCTATGACGGCACGATCATCTATTTTGATGAGGCTAACAATAACGCAGCCAAGGAGCTGAGCTTCTTCGACACCCTTTTGGGCGAAGAAGACTCCAAGACTTATGAATATGTTGTGATCCCCGGCGTTGGCAGAACCGCTGACTATACCGGTATGGATGTGAGCGGAAAGATCGCTCTGGTCCGCCGCGGTGACAACACCTTCGAAGAAAAAGCTATGATCGCCCAGGCCCAGGGCGCAGCCGGTATTATTATTTATAATAATGTATCCGGTGATGTGAAAATGAATGTGGGTGATGCTAAGCTGGCTGTCTGCTCCATTTCTCAGAACGACGGTGAATTCCTGGCTGAGAAGAACGGCGGCAAGCTGACCATCAAAAAGAGCCAGACCTCCGGTCCGTTCATTTCCGACTTCTCCTCCTGGGGGCCCACTCCGGACCTGAAGATCAAGCCGGAGATCACTGCCCACGGCGGTAACATTTACTCCTCTGTTACCGGCGGCGGCTA
>JAZQDL010000017.1:0-7018 GCA_045546835.1 Faecousia sp. | reverse complement strand
AACGAGACTCTGTCCACTGACAGCACTCTGGATAAGAACTTCGAATGCACTGTAGATCAGGATGGCTGGGTTGAAATTACTGCTACTGCTGGCGGTGTTGCTGGTATTCTGATTGATGATGTACAGTATTATGACTATCTGAAGTATGGCGAAAACACCAGATTTGTTGAAGTTGTTGCTGGCCAGAAACTGACCATCAATGCAATGGCTTGGAGCGCTGGTGATTATACCTTTAGCGCAAATTATGTTGATGCTTTGCCCGAGGCTGACGGATCCTCTGCTGACTTTGCGCTGGATATCGGCTCTATCATTCCTGATGGCTGGTCCTACACAAACGAAACTGAGAACATTGTGTACTACACTTACAAGGTCGAAAAGACTGGTACCCTCAATGTTAATGATTCCTCCAGCTGGTGGGGAGAATATACAAATACTGTTACCAAGGGCGATGATTATCCCTTCGCTGTCGAGCCTGGTAATAGCTGGGCAATGTCTTACGCTCCCGCTGCTGCTATGATTGGCGAAGCTGAGTATGATTCCCTTAACACTGCGTTGTATGCTGCAGTTGAAGGCGATACCATCGTTCTGTGTGCTAATGCAGAATCCTATGCAGGTATCGTTCTGCCCGCTGGTGTCAACCTGGATCTGGGCGCATACGATCTGGTAGCTCCTTACCTGGTAGCTTTCTCTGGTAGCAATGTCATCGGTGATGTAGCTGAGTCCTCCATCACTGCTTCCAACCTGGTTGCTGGTAATGTTACCATCTCCGATGTGGAGTACGCTTGGACTGCAACCGACGGCGTCTACACCCTGACTGCTGTTGGTGCAGTTGCTGATGCTGTTGCGAAGATTGGTACTCAGGAGTATGCTACCGTTGAGGCTGCTCTGAATGCTGCTAAGTCCGGCGACACTGTTGTTATGATTGCAAACTCCGATGAGAGCAATGCTACTCTGCTCATTAAGGGTGGTGTTAGCCTGAATCTTAGTAAATATACACTGAAGGCTGAAAATATTGTTGGATTGACTGGCAGTTTGATTTATGGTGATTTGTTTGCAGGTAAGACCTCTACAAAGCATGCAAAATTGTCTGTCGGCAAGCAGAATATTGTGTTGGCTGCCCAACCCTATGTTGATAGCTTAGGTTATGACAATATTCCTGTTTGGGATCCTAATAATAATGTTTACGTTATCTCTCGTTTTAAGTGTAATAGCCAGATGGATAATACTTATGGCTTGAATGTTAATGATGAGAGAATTTACTTTAAGTTTAAGCATCAGGCAACTCAGCAAACTCTTGACGACCTGCTTAAGGATAGCCTTGGAGCTGATGATAATGCCCTGAAGGTTATTATTCGTCTGGAGTGGACCACTGATAATGGTGTTGCTTATCAGGACTTTGTTTATAATGCAAATCAGGTTAAACTTGTTTCTGGTTCTTATGCCTATAACCTGAATCTGTATGGTTATCAGTCGCTACAGATTAATCTTGAAAGCCTTAGAGTTACACCTATTGCAATTACCGACTGTGGTATTAATGTTGTTGGTGATTCTTGGGGTATCTCTGGTTTGATTACTGAATGAAAGGAGTATAGTAATTATGTTTGTTCGTCCCGAAATCGAGTGCGTTAAGATTGTTTTTGAAGCAATCACCACTGGTGTTGAGTCCGATCCCAACAATCAGGGTGGCATCTAATTCGCTACATAATTGAGTAGCAAAAGATTAAAAGTCGGGCTCCACTCTGTGGAGTCCGATTTTATCTTGTCATTTTTGTAATAGTGCAAATGAAAATAATGAAATTTATTTTCACAAATTTATACTAATTTAATTCTATGTGAGGTGTATTTATACACACTGTAATAGATTTGAAATGCAGATACTGTATAAGCATAGGCTACTATTATATAAACTAGTGATTAAGCCACTGTTTCATACAGGTATATATTCTGTATTGCAATATTTGATAACTCATGATATAATAACAAAAAATGAATAGAGGTTTATTATATGGAGGGATATTACAATATCGCTGGATTGACAGTGAAAATGTCTAGTAGCGGAAGAACTATTAGTCAATCTAGTGCATATCGCATCGAACCTTGCACAAATTATGACATTTCTATTTCAACATCATGCTTATTGTCAGAAGGAATTTCTTTAGAGGAACTTTGGCCTGATTATTCGCCTGACTCTCGTGAATATTTGGCAACAGGCTATTTATTTTACAGGTATTTGTTGGACTTTGATGGTATGATGCTGCATTCATCCTGCGTTGTAGTGGATGGTCGTGCTTATCTTTTTACTGCTGCATCTGGAACAGGCAAATCTACACACACAACTATGTATCTTGATTTATTTAAAGGTCGGGCATATATTCTTAATGATGATAAGCCAGCTGTCCGCTTAGTTGATGGTGTTTGGTATGCTTATGGTACTCCCTGGAGTGGCAAGAATGATTTAAGTGTAAATGAAAGAGTACCTATTGCTGGTATTGCTATATTAGAGCGTGGTAAAACAAATGAGATTGAGCGGTGCACTGGTGTTTATGCTATCCAAGAAATTATGAAACAGGTGAACCGTCCCAAATGGGCCGACTATCGCATTAAACTTTTGCAATTAATGGACAAGCTCATTACACAAGTTCCAATTTGGAAATTGAAGTGCAATATGAGTACTGATGCAGTTGTTACTTCCTATGAGGCTATGTCTGGTCAGAAATTTACGAAGGAGATTTGAAATGATAATTAAGAATGGATACATTGTTAATTCTGTTGCGGGTGAGAACATTGTGCTTCCTTCTGGGAGTGATTTAGATCTGTCAGTTATGATCACACTGAATGATTCTGGCAAATTCCTATGGGAGCAGCTGCAGGAGGACAAGACCGAAGAAGATTTGCTTCAGGCAGTTGTTTCTACCTATGAAGATGTAGATCAGGAAGAGGCAAAGCGGTTTATTGCTGACTTTGTGGATCACCTGAGAGAGTACGACCTACTAGCGTAACCCCTCAGTCAATTGCCTAAGATTGGCAATTGACAGCTCCCCTTAGCAGGGGAGCCTCTGAGCCTCTCCTGCTAAGGAGAGGGGGACCGCTTGCGGTGGAGTGGTTATAGTTCGATCGCAACAATCTTATCAGTATTTTGGAGGATCTCAATGGATCGAAAGCATAATAGTCGCTTAGTTCCTGTTGCTCGATCACTTCGAAAAAGTATGACCAAGGAAGAACGGCATCTTTGGTATGACTATTTACGCAACTATCCTGTACACTTTTATCGGCAAAGAGTAATCGGTAATTATATTGTTGATTTTTACTGTGCGCAGGCAAACCTTGTAATTGAATTGGACGGTTCTCAGCATTACGAGAAACACGGTTTAACTTACGATGCGAAACGCACTGAATTTCTGCAGAGCTATGGCTTGCAAGTAATACGAATTCCAAACAATGAGGTCAATAGGAATTTCAGCGGTGTATGTGAATACATAGATCGAATTGTTAATGAAGCAATAAAAGCCTCTTCTATGTAAGGAGAGAACCCCACAGTCAATTGCCTAAGGATCGGCAATTGCCAGCTCCCCTTAGCAGAGGAACCTCTGAGCCTCTCCTGCAAAGGAGAGGGGGACCGCGTAAGCGGTGGAGTGGTTGAACCCCTCAGTCACGCTATTCGCGTGACAGATCCGTTTGCGGTGCCTGGCAGAAACTTCGCATGACGAAGCAGGCTTGTTTCTTGCCGACCGCGGCACACACTGCGCCATCGCTGTATCCGCCACTGGCGGCGCTCTGGCTCGTGGCCCCTATGAATATGGGAGCCTTTTTGGAGGTGTTTCTATGCATATCGTAGATATCACTATGATCGCTGTTATGCTTCTGGCAGCAGTCATTCTTGTTGTTTGTGTCCTTCTTTCAAAAAGAGGGAAAATGACTGAGGAGGATGCATACATAAAACTGGGCAGAAAAATGAGAAACAGATGGCTGGGAAGCAGTCTTGCCTGTCTGATCGTGTATTATTGGTGTGTTTTGATCTCCCTTTTGTCCACTTTGATCGTATTGTACCTGGGATGCTTTGAGGACACCGGTCTTACTGCAATCAAAGGCAGAATGATCTTGTATTCCGCTTTTTCTCTGTTTACAACAGTCTGTCCATATGTGGTCAATTTCCTGAAATTGTCTAAAAAGTACAGAGCGGCTTTTTGCGTTGTTGAGGAGCAGCTACTGACACAAGGGAATATTGGAGAGGCGATCATTGCAGGAGAAAAGATCATTTCTACGGCTTTTGATGAATGAACTGTTATTTGAGGTACTGATTATGAAGAAAAAGATTTTGGTTTTCTTATTGATCGCAGCAGTGCTGTGCTCAGTGTTGATTGGCTGCGGTGAGGACACGAATCCTACCGGAACGACTAGCAGTGATGTCACACAAAATACCACAGAACTGACCGATCCCATTATAACTACTGAGACAGAACCTACATTTCCCGATGTAGATACATTAACACTCCCTGAATATAATTCAATGTCTGCTGAACAGCAGCAAGCTGTTATGGATACATTTGAAACGTTGGATGAGTATTTTGAGTGGTATAATGAAAAGGTGCAGAATCACAAGGATTTTGTAGATCAGCAATTGAATCCAACCGAGTCCACCGAAAATGATGAAACAACCGAGACAACAACTCCTAATGTCAGTGTTCCTACAGTAGATGAGATAACATATTTAGATTACAATTCTATGTCTGCCGACGAACAGTTGGCGTTTATTAACTCGTTTGATTCTAAAACGGACTTTGTTTCTTGGTATAACACTGCAAAGCAGGAATATTATGATTCGATGATTGAAATTGATGGATCAACGCCTATCGATTTAGGTGAAATTATTGGCACTACTGATGGCAGTAATTAAACAACAACCGGCTGGCTCATTGTGAGCCAGCCGGTTCGTTGCTTATCAAAAGTGTTTGATGAGATATTTAATCAGGACCAGGATCGTGATATGTACCGGGTAGAATAGGTAGAGGCCGTATTTTGCTGCTTTAGATTTAATAAACCCTCGTTGCCCATTATAAAGATTGATCGGCAGAAATGCAACCAGAGAAGCTAAGCCACTTTTGCTTAACAACGGATATGAAAGGATGATCTGCGGAAAAGGATTGTTTCTGAGTAGATAAATGAGAAGAATTAGTAGGACACCATTTAAGCCGTAATCGCAGTTGATATACATTGAAACGACTACAACAACACCCATCAGGATTGCTTTCTTGAACTCATTGGAAACATTTTCAAGAAGGTAGATCAGCAGCAGACCTAAGAATAATGTGAAGAACACATTTTGATATTTAAAAGTAAAGAATTCACCATACATAAGATTATAGGGGATTTCCGAAATCACTGCGAAGATCAGCAAATTCAGTCCGTACTTGACCTTATTTCTTGTATGTGTGTAGCCCTCGGTGATCAGGAAACAGAAGATGGGGAAAGCCAGTCTGCCGATTTTACGCATAATCCAGTAGAGGGTAACACTTGTGCCGCCAATAGCGAATAAACTCTCTTTCATAAAGGGAAGTACCGGTGCAAGGATAAATGCTGTATGGTCGATCAGCATTGCAATCATTGCAATCAGCTTCAGCATACTGCCGCTGAGAATTCTGTACTTATCCGGGAAGATACTCTTTTGCATAAAGAACACCTCGTAAATTTTTTGTTATTTATGGGAGATTGCCACACCAGTGTGCGCACTGGTTCGCAATGACCTGAGGTTGTAGGGGCGCTCATTGATCGCCCGCAAAGCCTCCCTTGTGTAAAGGGAGGGGGACCGCGTTAGCGGTGGTGGGATTGTTTCGGTCAACCCCTCAGTCACGCTGGTTACGTGACAGCTCCCCTTACACAGGGGAGCCATTTGCGGCGGAAACTTGTTGCTATTTCATTGCATTATCCACTGCGGCTTTCAGGTCCGCATATGTGAGGGATTGGACAAAGATCTGCGTAACAACACCGTTTGCGTCCAGGACGACGGTATAGGGGTAAGTGCCTCTGCCACCAAGGGCTACATAATAGTCGCCGTTGAAGCCCTCACCGCTGTCCTGAGAGAAGATCAGGCTGCTGTCGGGATAATACTGTCCGATGTATTCCGGGGCTGTCTCGCTGGACAGGGCGGAGTGGACAGCGATCACGGTCACATCATCGCCGTATTCATTTGCGATTTGTTCGAAGTAGGGGAGCTCAGCCACACAGGGCGTACACCAAGTGCCCCAGAAGTTGATGACAGTAACCGTTCCGGTTGCAGTGGGATCAAGGGTTTCCTCAGAAACGCCATTTGCTGTTACGATGGGCAGGTCCGTATTGTAGCACAGATCACCCACCTGATTGCCACGGTCGGCGGTGATCACGCCGGGATTGGGGTTCGTTTGGTCCGGCTGCATCCAGTAGTAGGCAATCGCACCGCCCAGAATACCCAGCAGCAGAACTGCGGATATTGCCCGGGAAATGGTCTTGCGGCGTTTCAGCTTATCAGGAGCGCCTTCGTTGGCTTTCAGCTTGATTTTCGGGCCTTTCCACTGGATCGCCTTTGTGGGGCAAACATCCACACAAGAGCCACAGCTGATACATTCCTGATCACCAACCTGCTTGATATCCACCTTGCAGTGGCTGACGCACAAGCCGCAGTCTGTACACTTGCTTTGCACTACCGTCACGCCGAAGAAGGATATCTTGTTAAACAGACCGTAGAGCGCGCCCAGGGGGCAGATAAACCGGCAGAACAACCGGAAGATAAATACACAGCCCACAAGAATGCTGACCATCAGCAAAAATTTCCAGGTGAACAGGGGGCCGAGCATTGAGAAATAACTGGCATTGACCTTATTGCTCAAAAGTCCGATACCGCCTTCCAGCGTACCAGCAGGACAGATGTACTTACAGAAGGTGGGCAGGGGGGTATCCCGGAAGGCGTACATAATAGGAACGATGAAAACAAAGAAAACCAAAATCGCGTACTTTAAGTAGGATAGCACCCGGGTCACCGGGCTTT
>JAZQDL010000016.1:0-5688 GCA_045546835.1 Faecousia sp. | reverse complement strand
TGTAACGTTTCGACAAATGACAATCCCCCAGTCAAAAATCGGTTCCGAAGCGCCGATTTTTGCCAGCCCCCTTTACACAAGGGGGCCTTTTGTGGGCGACCGCAAGGGTCGCCCCTACACACCGTCAAACAGAAATTTGACAAAAAAGGAGGCATCTCGGGTTGAGACACCTCCAATACTACATCTGCCTTCTTAAAATTTCTCAAAGCCTACCAGCATACCGCCTTTTTCTGCGTAGTAGCTGCAAAGACCCAGACACTTGGCGATCTGCACCTCTGCTTCCGGAAAAGCAGTGTGTATTTTTTCCGCAAGTGTTTTTGCGGCAGCCTCGTTCCGACAATGGGCGATCCGCACCTTTCCCCGCTGCAGTCCGGCAGCTTTTAGATTGTGCAGCAAGGCATCCAGCGCTTTGCTTTCCCCCCGGCATTTGTTGGTAGGCTCCAGCGTTCCCTGGGCGCTTGCCCTGCCAACTACCCGGATACCCAGAACACCGGCGACCTTGGCAACTGCCGGGGAAACTCTTCCGTTTGCCGCAAAGTTCTTCAGGGATTCCAGCATAAAGGTCAGCCCGGTCTGCTTCTGATAAGCTGCTATCTTTTTACAGATTTCTTCAAACGAAATCTCTTCTGCAATATACTGCTCCAGCTTTTCTACGATCAGCGCCAGCTCCGGACCTGCGGACAGAGAATCGATCACACAAACCTGCTTGCCGATATTTTCTGTTTCATACATCTGCTTTGCGATACAGGCAGCATTGTAGCTGCCGGAAAGTCCGCTGGTGATAGCAACACAATAAACTTCGTCTGCATCTCCGAATGCCTCCAGCCAGTCCGCCGGGTTAGGGCAGGAGGTTTTGGATCTTCCCTTATAGCTGTCGAAGAAATCCACCATTTCCTCCACATTTAAATTGCAATCATCCTCAAACTCCCGCTCAGCGGTGATGATCTTCAGGGGTGCTACTGCAAAATCAGTCTGCTGTAATGCCAGCAAATTGGCAGAGGAGTCTGCCACGATTTTTATTTTCCTCATAAATAGCCTGCCTTTCACGGGTTCTGGTAAGACTATATCACAGCACCGGAAAAATGTTTATCTACACCTGCAAAAACCTATCTCCTGTGGGTAGAATTCTCCGGTAGAGTTTCCCTGATGCGACAAAAGGACGTGTTGCTTTTTGCAACACTTCCTTATTTATCAGAAACTCACTCCACAACGATTTTTGCAATTCGGATCACATAGTCGCTGCCGTAGCGGAAGGGCTCAGGCTGCACATTCACTTCGTCCTCAGTCTGGATGAAAGCTACCGGTTCTCCGCTGTCCAGCCAGCTGACGGACTGGATCTTCTCCGTAAAGGGGAAAATGTTGGTGGTGTTCAGCTCCTTGTTGATGGTAACATCCGCACTGCCCTTCACACTCAGGTCCGTCAGGAACAGATAGTAGCTCTTGCCATCCTTCAGAAGGAAGTTATAGGGCTTATTCTGAATTTCGATGCCGGTAGGTGCAGGTGCGTGGAGCGCTTCGTCATTGAGCGCCACCCACTGACCGAGAAGCTCCAGCATACCCTTGTCGATGGTGCGGAGCGTGCCGTCACCCTTGGGTCCTACATTGAGCAGGAGGTTGGAGCGATAGCGGCGGCAGATGGCAAAGCTGTTGATATTATTCACCATAGACTTGAAATTAAAGTCGTTCACCGCGTAGCCCCAGTGGCTGGCAAGGGTCTCGCACATCTCACTTGCCATATACTTGGGTGCGCCTTCCTGATTGATAGGCTCGGGGCTTCCCCGCTCGAAGGTGACACTGTCCAGCTCGATATGGCCTGCTTCGCCACGGTGGCGGAGGCCTGTGTTATTGATGATCATTGCATCCGGCTGGTGTTTCCGGATGGTGGCGTAAAGGGCGTCCTCTTCCCAGTCTTCCTCGGGCTTGTTCCACATACCGTCGAACCAAAGACCGCCAATCTTGCCATAGTTTTTGCACAGGATCTCCACACTTTTTCTCAGGTATACCAGATACTCCTTGAAATTTGCTTCATAGTTTTCCTCGTGCCAGTCAAGGAGCGTGTGATAGAAGAAGAGGATAATGCCGTGCTTGTTGCAGGCATCCACATATTCCCGAACCAGGTCTTTGCCGCAAATATGGGGTGCATCGTATGTATTCAGACCGCAGGTATCGAACAGAGAAAAGCCGTCGTGATGGCGGGTGGTCAGCACCCTCAATAAAATTTTATTTACGGCTGGTTGTGTTCGGCAATGATCCGGGCCTTATCCTTGGCTGCCAGCTTATACATAATGGGATACAGCACCAAAAGTGTGGCAGAGCCGATGGCGCAGATCCATAAAAAGAGATTGTAAGAGCCCAGCTTGTCGAAGATCAGGTTTGCCGTCGGGACGGAAATAATACCCGACAGATAGGCAGTTCCCATAAAAATGCTCAGACAGGATGCCTGGGACTGGTAGCCAAACAGCGCATTGCTAAGCAGAGGCATCATCACAGAGGTCAGAGGGAGCGATACAGAGAAAATCAGCACAGAGATCAGCGCCACAGAAGGACCGGACACAAAGATGAACAGCACTGCGGCAATGGCGGTACAGGCAATGCAAAAAAGTGTTACCCACTTGGCACCCACCTTGTCGGAGAAAATGCCGCAGCCGAACTTCACTGCCGCCAGCACCAGCATCATGGTGCTTTGCATGGTGGCAGCCTGGGTGGCTGTCAGACCCACATCCTGCAAATGGGGGTTCATAATTGCCAGCATACCGCCGGAAAAGAAGTTGCTAAGGAAAGTGCTTGCTATCATCAGATAAAATTCCGGGGATTTGACCATTTCCTGAAAGGTATAGCCGATCCAGTGGTCGTCGCCTTCTTTTTTCTTGACGATCCGCTGACCTTCCCCAAAGGGCTTGAGTCCCTTATCCTCCGGGCGATCCCGTACTAAGATCAAAATCAGCAGCGCCACAATGCCCATCAGGACTGCGGCGGTTAGAAAGGCGTTTTTCCAGCCGGACTTCTCAATAATACCGGACAAGACAAGGCATATCAAACTGCCGCCCAAACCGGTGGCTGCGGTTACCGCACCCAGGACAGCGCCCTGATGGCGGTGAAACCAGGCGTTAATGAGCCGGGGAGGACCGGCGGAAATGCAAACGCCTGCAGTAAGACCCCAGATCACACAGCCGGCACAGTAGGTGACCATATTGTTGCTGGCAGAAAGAACACACATACCGCAAAGACCCAGCAGCAAAAGGGAAAACACCGATTTGCGGTAGCCAAAACGCAACAGGATCGCACCGGAAAGGAATGTGCCCGCCATACTGGCAACGGAGGTCAGACTGGTGGACAGAGAAAAGGTGCTCCGGGAAACCCCGAAATCCTCAGATACCGGCAGGAAGAATAGTGTCAGATTGTTGTTTGTACCGCCGTGGATAGTGAGCTGAACGAGAACCAGTGCCACGATCAGCCAATGGTAATGTTTTTTGATAAAGGACATAGAAAATCCCTCCCTGAATGCACCTACATTATATTGCAACTGCCCGGAATGTCAATATCAATTTTTTGTTTATATAAAAAACTTAAAAACATAGATAGCAGTTGCATTTTTTACCAAAGCAGTATAGAATAATTCTATAATCTTCAATTTTCCATTTTCAATTTTCAATTAAAACCGGAGGTTTTCTTATGAATGTTTTAGTCACCGGCGGTGCCGGATATATCGGTTCCCACACCTGCGTGGAGCTGCTGGAAAGCGGCTACGGCGTAATCGTGGTGGACAATCTGTGCAATTCTAACCCCGAATCCTTGAACCGGGTGCAGGAGCTGACAGGTAAGACCCTGAAATTCTACGAGGGCGATGTACGGGATGAAGCCCTGCTGCAGAAGATCTTCGCAGAAAATGAGATCGGCTGTGTGATCCATTTTGCAGGTCTGAAGGCAGTGGGCGAAAGCGTAGCAATGCCGTGGGAGTATTACGATAATAACTTAAACTCCACCCTGGTGCTCACAAAAGTAATGAAGCAGGTGGGAATGAAGAATCTGATCTTCTCCTCCTCTGCCACCGTTTACACCGCCGACAACGAAATGCCCCTGAAGGAAACGAGCCGCACCGGCCACTGCACCAACCCCTACGGCTGGACCAAGTATATGACCGAGCAGATCCTCTCCGGAATGGCACAGGCAGAAAGTGACTGGAGCGTTGTGCTGCTGCGGTACTTCAATCCCATCGGCGCTCACAAAAGCGGCCGGATCGGCGAGGACCCCAGAGGCATCCCCAACAACCTGATGCCCTACATCACCCAGGTTGCCGTAGGCCGCCGGGAGAAATTGAGCGTGTTCGGCGACGATTATAACACACCGGACGGCACAGGTGTCCGGGATTATATCCACGTGGTGGATCTGGCAAAGGGACACGTGGCGGCAGTGAAATATGCAGCCGAGAACAGCGGCTGCGAAGTGTTCAATTTAGGTACAGGCACAGGCTATTCTGTGCTGGATATGGTCAAGGCATTCCAGAATGTGAACCAGGTGGCAGTGCCTTATGTGATTGCGCCCCGCCGCCCCGGCGACATCGCTACCTGCTATGCCAACCCCGCCAAAAGCCGGGAAAAGCTGGGCTGGGTGGCAGAAAAGAATCTGGAAGATATGTGCCGGGACTCGTGGAACTGGCAGAAAAATAACCCCAATGGTTATAACCAATAAAATAGAATTGTCGATATATTGCTTCGCAACTCGATATTTTTGCCTTAATAACCCCTCAGTCAGCTTCGCTGACAGCTCCCCTACGAGGGGAGCCGGCAAAATCGATATATTTTCCTGTTGGAAAATTCGATATGATATAAATCTCTCTTGCCCCGCAGGGCATATCGAGTGCGTTAGCACATATCGAACGCCACAGGCGTATATCGAAAATCCCGCAAGGGATTTATATCGACAAGAAAAGGGCGTGTTGCATTTGCAACACGCCCTTTTCTCGTTAGTCTTGGGGGCGGAATGTGACCGTTCCCTCTGCGGCGTTCATAGATTCCACAATTGCCAGAGATTCCAGATGATATCCCAGATTGCGGATCACCTGACCGCCGATCTGGAAGCCCTTTTCAATGGCAATGCCCAGTCCGGAAACAGTAGCACCGGCAGACTCCACAATGGAAATGAGACCCTGCAGAGCGCAGCCGTTTGCCAGAAAATCGTCGATGATCAGCACCTTGTCATCGCTGTTTAAGAACTTCTTGGACACAATGACCTGGTTTTTGTTCTTGTGGGTGAAGGACTCTACCTCTGCCACATACATATCGCCGTCGATGTTGATACTCTTGGACTTCTTGGCAAAGACCACAGGCACATTGAAGCACCGGGCAACGGAGCAGGCAATTGCAATACCAGAGGCCTCAATGGTCAGAACCTTTGTGACCTCTTTTTCGGCAAACCGCCGATGAAATTCCTCGCCCATCTGATCCATCAGGGCAATATCCATTTGGTGGTTCAAAAAACTATCCACTTTTAACACATTGCCTTCCTTGACAATGCCGTCGCGGAGAATACGCGCTTCCAGAAAATTCATAGCAAAGCCCTCCGTATATCTTTCTTACAGGGTCACGCCGTCCTTGAAGATGGCAATTTCCTCGCAGCCGTTTACTTCGTTCTTGGTCTGCTCGCCGTTTGCCACCCGGATAATGTAATCCAGCAGGTCGTCGGTCAGAT
>JAZQDL010000015.1:0-9179 GCA_045546835.1 Faecousia sp. | reverse complement strand
CGGAACACTTCTTCATTTACAATGGCTGCGCTGATATTCATTGTGCCCTTTTCGTTAGATTTGCAGTTAAGCTTGACCTCAACCACATCGCCCACATTAACATTGCTCACAGCCAGCATTTGAGGCAAGCTATAAGTTTCTGAATAAAGCAGCTGGCCGTTCAGATACATCGTTGAGCCGTTCTTTTTACTTAGGTCCAGATTGACACACAGCATGCCATCCCGATCGGCGGTATAGCTGTAGGTCACAGAGCCGTTGCTGCTGTCTGAAGTATAGGAGCAATAGCCTGTTTGTGCCTGAGAGGAGTTGAGGGTCACATTGCTGCCGTTGATGATCAGATTGCTGCCGGGCACCAGTGTCCATACATCTTCAGAAAGTCCGGTTGCAGACTGGAACAGTTCGTTTTGAAATGCAAAACGATTTCCACTCTTGGCAAAATCAACATTTAAGATCTGGGAATTGGTTAAAAAACCAAGTGGCAGATAAGCATTGTTTTCCAACAGATGCACAGAGTCGAAATAGTGCAGATCGTCAAAATAGGGATTCGCTTCCACCTTGCCGTCCCGCTCGATCATATACTTGAGGTTCAAAAACAGGTTTGCCACCGGAGAGCTTTCCTCGAAACAATACCGGTTATAGGTGTTTTTTGCGCCGTAACCCAGTGCCTTCATAAATTCCGTTACCCGCACATTGGCAGAGCTTGTAAAGGTGCTGATGCCGTTGTAGCCGTTTAATGCGCCGTCGTTAAGTGTTTGCGCATGTGTGGTTTCTGCGCGATAAAACAGTGTGTCAGATTCCCGATCCTTCATATAGGAAATGGCGCGCTCAGTATTGATCGTCCCCTTGGGGTAATTGGAAACATTTGTGCCCGGAAACCAGGCACCGAAATTGACCAGATTGAGTGTAAGCTCAACGACCATAATACCCAGCAATAGGGAAGTGCCGGGCCGTGTGTTGTTTTTTGCTGCTTCTTCTTCCGCTTTGGTTTCTCCCGCACTTGTATAGGACAGTACGGCAAGATATAAACCGAGGAAGAGAATGTTATAAAGTACAAATGTGGAGTTTGTCGTAATTGTTTCCAGATTTTTATAAATATTGTCAGAGCTGGACCAGGGCAGCAACGCAACATTTCCGGACAGCAAGTCAATAAACTTGGAAGGTGCATCACCACACAGGAAAATGCCGACAGAAAGAACACTGGAAACAATAATTTGCCAAAGGCGGAAGGTGTGGCGCAGTGTCCAGGCGTGGTATGCCATATACAGCATCACAAAGCTATACAGGAAACTGAACCGGTAGGGGATCATATTGGTAAAGTGGAATCCGTGCCAGATATAGTCCAGCTGCCGGATAATAAAGCTCACGTTGAAGAACAGCAGCAAAAATACAGAGCAGATCTTATCCCGAACACGGACCTGCTTGCAGGTCAGGAACAAAAATGCCAGAATGTTTGTAATGACACCGCAGTACAGATTGGGCAGACCTTCCTTAAAGGAGGGCTCTAAGCCGCCGTTCATATTGCCCGCAACCTGCCGCATTGCATCCAGCAGACCCTGCCAGGTGTTTTTATCGGCAATATTCAGCCGAAAGCCTTCCGGGAACTTGTTTACACTGGACTGGGTGGTTTGCAGAGCAGCCAGTGTGGGCAGCTCCAAAATGGCGGTCATACCGATGGCAAGGATGGAGAAAACTGCCATCAGGGCAAGGTCTGTAAAGAACTTTTTGAAACCGCCCCAGCGGCAGATTTCATAGCAGGTAAATGCCAGCAGGGTGAAAATACAGGTAAATAAACCAATGTAATAGTTGGAGAAAACCGACAGAAACAGGGAAAGGGTATAAAGAACAAATTTTCTGTCCGTCAGCAGAGAAACCATACCCAATGCCACCAGTGGCAGCAGGGCGAAGGTGTCCAGCCACATAATGTTCCACTGATAGCCCAGTGCCCAGGCACACAAGCCGTAGAAGCAACCGAACACTGCAACGGAGAAGTCATCTTTCTGAAAAACCTTTTTCAGGAACAGGGCAAAGAATGTAGAAGCAAGGCCCAGCTTAATAGGCATCAGCAGGGAGAAGTAGCCCAGCATCCATTTTTTCGGAACCAGAATGCTAAGCAAATTCAGGGGAGAGGCAAGATAGTAGGAGATCAGTCCCAGATAATCCATACCCATACCCACATTCCAGCTGTGAAGCAAGGACTGACCGGACAGCAGCGCTTTCCGGTATGCTACAAAGAAAGGATAATACTGATGATAACAGTCAGAATAGAGCATGGAGTATGCGCCACTAAACATCAGCGAATTGACCAGCCGCAGCAGCAAAAGCCCCCCAAAGGTCATTAAAAACGCGATGACAGGAATGTTTAATTTTATTTTATTGAGCTGTGTTTTTTTCATATTATTCTCCAAGTATGATCTATTCTTCTATATTAACATATTATTCCCATAGGGTAAAGGAGAAAATTCAAAAAAATACAGGATCTTCAAAGGAAGATCCTGTATGAAATTTTATAGAATTAAACAGATCAGGCCTGTTGCGCCGTCGTTGACGATCCGAGTCAGGGTGCCTCTGAATTTATCCCGCACATCATCCGGTGTGCGGATTAGCTTTGCGGTCAGGCCTTCCTGAATGAGGGCATAGACAGACCGCCCAAAAATGTTACTTTCCCACAGACTGTCCGGATCTTCTCCGGCAAGATAGGAGATCAGCTCCTGGGACTGCTCCTGACCGCCCACCATCGGGGAAATTTCTGTATCGATATCCACCCGCATCATATGGATGGAGGTTGCGCCTGCTTTCAGTTTTACCCCGTAGGCGCTGCCTTTTCGGACGATCTCAGGGGTCTGCAAGGTCATTTCCTCTGCCGAGGGCATCACGATCCCGTAGCCGGTTGCCTTGACGGATGCAAGGGCATCTGCGACCCGGTCATATTCCTGTTTGGTGGCAGAAAGCTCAGTCAGAAGTGCAAATAATTCTCCATCGTTATGAACGGCTACGCCTACTTTTTCACTAAGAATCTCATAAAACAGAGATTCCGGGAAACCTAATGCACAGGACACTGTGCCGGTGGCAAGATCTACAGAGCGAACGGAAAAATCCAGAACATTTTCCAGCTCCTTTAGCTGTGATAATGTGCCCTCTGCCTGACCTAGCGTCGAAATCTCTTCGGCACGCTGCACAAGCGCTTCGTATAGGGCTGCCTTTACAGGATGATCGCCTTCCAATGCATCCATCCAGCGGGGGAGATATACCCGCAGCTCCATCATAGGGAAGGCATACAAGATCTTTTTAAGCAGCTGACGGATGTCCTCGCTGCTGAGCGCCTGACAATCCACAACCGCAGGGCGAATCCCAAACTCCTTGTAAATTGCGTCTGCAGCTGCCAGCGCGGCTTCAGAGCGGGGTTCTTTGGAGTTGACGATCACTAAGTATGGCTTTCCTGTTGCCTGCATATCTGTAATTGCCCGGCGTTCTGCAGCAATGTAATCTGACCGGGGGATATCGGTGATCGATCCGTCGGTAGTCACCACAAGACCAATGGAGCAGTGCTCATCCATAACCTTTTTTGTTCCCAGCTCTGCAGCTTCGGTCATGGGGATCTCATAATCATACCAAGGGGTTGTGATCATCCGCACCGAACCGTTTTCGTCCGCGCCCACAGCGCCCTCGACCATATAACCCACACTGTCGATCATCCGCACCCGTAGCTTTGCAGTGCCGTCCGGGGAGATCTCCACAGCTTCCTCCGGTATAAATTTCGGCTCACTGGTCATAATCGTTTTGCCTGACCCGCTTTGGGGCAATTCGTCCCGCGCCCGTTCTTTCCGATAGGGATCGTCTATGTTGGGAATGACCAGTTCTTCCATAATTCGCTTGATAAGTGTAGATTTTCCGGTGCGTACCGGACCGACAACACCAATATAGATATTACCGCCGGTACGAACAGCCATATCCGAGTAAATAGTTTCCATAGCCAGCCTCCTTATCCGGCAGGAAGGAAAGCTCCTGCCACGGTCTAAGAAAGAGTATGTCCGTCAGTGGACAAATAGAACAGGGCAGATAAAAACAAATTTACCATATATTGTGGTATAGGTTGACTTTACGGCACTAAATGTGTATAATAAAATCGTTAAATTATGGAATTTGGCAGGTATATAAACTATGGCAAGATCAACACAGGAACAATACGGCAACTCCAGTATTTCTATGCTCAAAGGGGAGGAGCGCGTTCGTAAGCGCCCCGCCGTCATTTTTGGCTCTGACGATCTGGAAGGCTGCAAGCATGCAGTTTTTGAGATTCTTTCCAACGCCATTGATGAGGCAAGAGAAGGTCACGGCGACACTATTATCGTCACCCGCTATGAGGACCTTTCTGTGGAAGTGGAAGACTTCGGCCGTGGCTGTCCCGTAGACTATAATGAAAAAGAAAAACGCTATAACTGGGAGCTGGTGTTCTGTGAAATGTACGCCGGCGGTAAGTATGGCGAAAACGGCGAGAACTATGAGTATTCTCTGGGCTTGAACGGTCTTGGTTCCTGCGCTACCCAGTATGCTTCAGAATTTTTCGATGCCACCATTCGCCGGGACGGCTTCCGCTACGATCTGCACTTTGAAAAGGGCAGAAACAAGGGCGGACTGAAAAAAGAACCCACCGACCGGAAAAAGACAGGCTCTCTGTTCCACTGGCGTCCGGATAAGAATGTGTTTACGGACATCAATATCCCCGCTGAATACTATCGGGATGTGCTGCGCCGTCAGGCTGTGGTGAACAAGGGAATTACCTTCCGTTTCCGCAATCAGGTGGGAAGCCGCTTTGAAACAGAGGAATACTGTTACGAAAACGGTATCCAGCAATATATTGAAGAGCTGGTAGGGGATAATGCCTTTACAATGCCCATCTTCTGGGAAACCGAGCGCCGGGGCAGAGATGCAGAAAACCGCCCAGAAATGAAGCTGAAGATCACAACCTCCTTCTGCTTTAGTAAGCAGGTCAGCCATATGGAATACTATCATAACTCCTCCTGGCTGGAATACGGCGGAAGTCCTGACCGTGCAGTTCGCCTTGGCTTTACCGCTGCCTTTGATAAGTACCTGCGTGATAACAATAAGTACACCAAAAATGAGAATAAGATAATTTTCCAGGACTTGCAGGACAGCCTTGTGCTTGTAACCAACTGTTTTTCCACAATTGGCTGTTTTGAAAACCAAACCAAGAAGTCTGTCAATTCCAAGTTCACCCAGGAAGCAATGACTGCTTTCTTTAAGGAGCAGCTTCAGGTTTGGTTTATTGAAAACAAGCAGGAGGCAGACCGTGCTGCCGAACAGATTCTGATCAACAAGCGGGCAAGAGAAAGTGCTGAAAAGACCCGCAGCAGTGTGAAGAAAAACCTGAGCGCCAAGGTGGATATTGCCAACCGGGTGCAGAAGTTTGTGGATTGCCGCAGCAAGGATACGGCGATCCGGGAACTGTATATCGTTGAGGGTGACTCTGCATTGGGCAGCGTCAAGCTCAGTCGGGATGCGGAATTTCAGGGCATTATGCCTGTTCGCGGTAAGATCCTGAACTGCCTGAAGGCGGATTATAACAAGATCTTTGCATCTCCCATTATTACGGACCTGATGAAGGTCTTGGGTTGTGGCGTAGAGCTGCAGGGCAAGAAGGCAAAGGAGCTTTCCAGCTTTGATATTGACAATCTGCGCTGGAACAAGGTGGTTATCTGTACGGACGCGGATGTGGACGGCTTCCAGATTCGCACCCTGATCCTGACAATGCTGTACCGTCTGTGTCCCACGCTGATCCGGGACGGTTATGTGTATATTGCGGAATCTCCCTTGTTTGAGATCACCTGCAAGGACCAGACCTGGTTTGCCTATAATGAGCAGGAAAAAGCTAAGATACTCAAGGATCTGGAAGGCAAAAAGGTTACCATTCAGCGGTCTAAGGGTCTTGGTGAGAATGATCCGGAAATGATGTGGATGACCACGATGAACCCGGAGACTCGCCGGCTGATTAAAGTGATGCCGGAGGATGCGGAGCGGACTGCCCACTACTTTGATGTTCTGCTGGGTGACAGCCTTGCGGAACGGAAGAACTTTATTGCGGAAAACGGTGCCAGATACTTAGAACTGGCAGACATTTCTTAAGAGAGGTCAACTATGGCACGGAAGAAGAAAGAACCGGAACAGAATAAAAAGAAAATTAACACCGACGGCATTATGGGTCTTGTTGGCTCTACCACAGAGCAGGCGATCTCCGAGACCCTTGAGATCAACTATATGCCCTATGCAATGTCGGTCATCGTATCCCGGGCAATCCCGGAGATCGACGGCTTTAAGCCTTCTCACCGTAAACTTCTGTATACGATGTATAAAATGGGACTGATGAATGGTGCAAAGACCAAGTCTGCAAACATTGTGGGTCAAACGATGCGCTTAAATCCCCACGGCGATGCTGCCATTTATGAAACAATGGTGCGTCTTGCAAAGGGCAATGAAACCTTGCTGCACCCCTTTGTGGACTCCAAGGGTAACTTTGGTAAGGTTTACTCCCGGGATATGGCATACGCAGCTGCCCGTTATACGGAAGCCAAGCTGGACGGAATTTGCGGAGAGCTGTTCCGTGATATCGATTCTGACACAGTGGATATGGTTGACAACTACGATGCCACTATGAAAGAGCCCAGCTTATTGCCCACCACATTCCCCAATGTGCTGGTAACTGCCAATCAGGGCATCGCTGTTGGTATGGCAAGTAATATTTGCTCCTTCAATCTGGCAGAAGTGTGTAACACAGCCATTGCGCTGATGAACGATCCGGATGCGGATATTCTGGAAACCTTGCCCGGTCCGGATTTTTCCACCGGCGCAGAGCTTCTGTTTGATGAGGCAGCAACCAGAGAAATCTACACCACAGGCCGGGGCAGCTTTAAGCTCCGGGCAAAGTGGCGCTACGAGAAAAAGGACAATGTGATCGAGATCTACGAGATCCCCTATACTACCACCAGCGAAGCCATTATGGACAAGGTGGCGGAACTGATTAAGGCAGGCAAGATCAAAGAGATCAACGATATGCGTGACGAAACAGACTTAAACGGTCTGAAGCTTGCCATTGACCTGAAGCGTGGAGTTGAGCCGGAAAAGCTGATGCAAAAGCTGTTCCGGATGACCCCCTTGCAGGATAGCTTCCCCTGTAACTTCAACATTCTGATTGCCGGTATGCCCAGAGTTTTGGGCGTTGGTGAAATTCTGGAAGAGTGGACCGCTTGGAGAACAGACTGCGTAAAGCGTCGCATTTTCTTCCAAATTCAAAAGAAGGAAGAAAGACTGCACCTGCTGAAAGGCTTGGAGCGCATCTTGCTGGATATTGACAAGGCAATTCAAATTATCCGGGAAACAGAGCTGGAAAATGAAGTTGTTCCCAATTTGATGATCGGCTTTGGCATTGATGAGGTCCAGGCAAATTATGTGGCGGAGATCAAGCTGCGCAACATCAATAAGGAATATATCCTGAAGCAGACCCGCAATGTGGCGGATCTGGAGAAAGAAATTGCAGACCTTACGGATACTCTCAACAGCGCACGAAAACTGAAAAATCTGATTGTTTCTGAGCTGAAGGCAGTTTCTGAAAAGTACGGCCAGCCCCGAAAAACGGAGATCATTTATGAAACGCAGCAGATTGAGCCGGAAGATGAGACTGAAGATATTCCTGATTATCCCGTTACATTGTTTGTATCCAAAGAAGGCTATGTGAAGAAGATCACCCCCCAGAGTCTTCGTATGTCCGGCGAACAAAAATTCAAAGAAGGGGATAGTCTGGCATTTTCCAGAGAAACTAATAACCGGGCTGAGATTTTGGTCTTTACAGATCAGTATCAATGCTATAAATCCCGCCTGTCCGACTTTGATGACGGAAAGGCTTCTCAGCTTGGTGATTATCTGCCCCAGAAATTGGGTATGGATGCCGGTGAAAATGTGGTTCAGGTGATCCTTCCCGGCGACTATAAGGGATTTGTTCTGTTCTTCTTTGAAAACGGCAAGGCGGCGAAAGTGCCTCTGTCTGCCTATGAAACGAAAACAAATCGCCGCAGGCTGACCGGTGCTTATTCCGACAAGAGCCCGCTGAAGGCAGCTATCGCACTGGAAAGCGACTGCCAGATGGCTGTCTATACAACAGACGGCCGTGCAGCGGTGATCTCCACAGCACAGTTACTTCCCAAGACCACCAGAAACACCATTGGTGTATCCGTTATCAGCCTGAAGAAAAAGGCTGCTTTGAGCAATGCAGTACTTCTGGAGGAAAGCGGAATTGTCAATCCCAGCCGCTATCGTTCCAGAAATATTCCCACCGCAGGTGCGATATTGAAAGAGGAAGACTCCTCCGAGAAGCAGATTGGCTTTGAAATCTAAATGAGGGGAGATTGGATCGTGAAGATTCGTCAGACTTTGTCTAGGTGCATTCGTATTGCTATAGGCTGTGCATTGTTTGGTGTAGGATTTAATTTGTTCTTGATGCCAAATGACTTAAATGCCGGTGGTTTATCCGGTTTGTCCATGGCATTGGTGCATTTGCTTAAGGCTGGAACGGTTGGTACGTTCACAGTGCTTTTCAATCTTCCGCTGTTTGCCTTGGGTGGGATGAAGATCGGCAAGAAATTCTTCTTTAATTCCTTACTGGGAATGATCCTTTCTTCTACTTTCATTGATTTGTTTTCTTTTTTGCCAGCACCGGAAATAGAACCTTTAGTCGGTGCTCTTTACGGTGGCGCGATTTGCGGATTTGGACTTGGCGTGGTGTTCTCCACTGGTGCAACCACCGGCGGTTCGGATATTATTGTCCGGCTGTTAAAGCGCAAATGGCGCAATATGCCCATTGGCACGATCACCATCCTGTTTGATATGTGTGTAGCTGTGCTGACCGGTATCGTGTTCCGGGATATTACCAGAACCCTATATAGTGGTGTTGCGATTTTTGTTTCCGGACTTGTGATTGATGCGGTGGTTTATCGGTTTGATTATTCAAAAGTGGCACTGATCATTACGAATTACCACGAGCAAATTGCCCAGACCATTGCAGCCAAACTGGACCGTGGCGCTACGTTCCTACACGGTGAGGGCTCGTTCCGGCATAACGAAACGAAAGTTGTCCTGACAGCGGTGAAGCGCCAACAGGTGGCTGAGCTGAA
>JAZQDL010000014.1:0-10758 GCA_045546835.1 Faecousia sp. | reverse complement strand
AGGTATCCGCAGCGGTGCGGTTTGCCTCAATGATCTTCTCCACCGGCAGGTTCAGCTCAGCTGCGATCTCCTCAACGGGGGGCTCTCTACCCAGCTCCTGCACCAGCTTCCGGTTGCAGCGGGTAGCCTTATTGATGACTTCCACCATATGCACCGGCACACGGATGGTCCGTGCCTGATCGGCAATGGCACGGGTGATGGCCTGCCGGATCCACCAGGTGGCATATGTAGAGAATTTGTTTCCCTTTGTCCAGTCGAACTTGTCCACCGCGCGGATGTGGCCTGTGTTGCCCTCCTGGATCAGATCCAGGATGTGCAGACCACGGCCGGAATACTTCTTGGCAATGGAGACCACCAGGCGGAGGTTGGCTTCCGTCAGCTTGTTCTTGGCGGCCTGATCGCCCTCGGAGACCAGCTTGGCCAGCTCCACTTCCTCCTCGGCGCTCAGCAGCTTGATCTGACCGATCTCCTTCAGGTACATACGCACCGGATCGTCCAGATTGTACTCAGCTACCAGATCCACAGGGTCGATCAGCTCTTCCTCTTCCACATCGGTCAGGTCGATGTCATCGCCCAGATCAGCGTCTGCGGACAGATCCAGATCGTCGTCCAGATCCAGATCCAGGTCCAGATCGGAGGTGAGGATCTGAATGTTCATCGCTTCGAACTGATCATAGATCTCCTCGATCTTTTCAGGACTCAGATCCAGCTCCTCTAGATGGGCATTGAGCTCAGCAGCACGGAGCATACCGTCCTTGCGACCCTGGGCGATCAGCTTCTGCAGCACATTCTGCAGCTCGTCAGGGCTCTTACCTTGTTTTTTTGTGGTTGACATAACATTTCCCTCTTTGTCTTAAGTATTTTTATATTAGGACTATAAGATGATTTTGGAATTTTGACAAGGGTTTTGCTTAAAAATTTTTGAAAAAAGAAAGTTTCGGCGTTTTTTGTCGTGGCAATAGACAGTATTCCCCCGGATTTTCGAAAACATACAGTTTACAACACCGGAAAAATCCGGTATAATTATTTAAATAGGCGATTATTGTGTGCTTATCCCAAGTGAAAATGAATGGACAATGGACAATTGACAATGGACAATTTCGGTATTTCCTTCGGAAATGATTTAAATAAGTCCTCAAAGGGGACACAATAATTGTCAATTATCAATTTTCAATTGTCAATTAACACAGAGGTGTTTTTATGACAGAGCTTTCGAAAATTCGTAATTTTTCTATCATTGCCCATATTGACCACGGCAAGTCTACACTGGCGGACCGCCTTTTGGAGGAATGTGACGCCATTGACCAGCGCATCCGCGCAGAGCAGCTTTTGGACTCTATGGAGCTGGAGAAGGAGCGGGGTATTACCATTAAGGCAACTGCTGCCACCCTTTCTTACATGGCTGACGATGGGGAAACTTATGCCCTGAACCTGATCGATACCCCCGGTCACGTGGACTTTAACTATGAGGTCAGCCGCTCTTTGGCTGCCTGTGAGGGCGCTGTTTTGGTGGTGGATGCCTCTCAGGGTGTGGAGGCGCAGACCCTTGCCAATACCTATCTTGCCATTGACGCAGGACTGGAAGTGCTTCCGGTGATCAACAAGATCGACCTGCCCTCTGCCCGTCCGGCGGAGGTGAAGGCAGAGATCGAGGATATTATCGGTCTGCCTGCGGAGGACTCTCCGGAGATCTCTGCCAAAAACGGCATCAATATCCACTCTGTGCTGGAGATGATCGTGCGGGATGTGCCTGCGCCGAAAGGCAATCGTGAAGCACCCTTGCAGGCGCTGATCTTTGACAGCCAGTACGATTCTTACCGGGGCGTTATCGTCTATGTGCGGATCAAGGAAGGCACAATCCGTGCCGGTCAGGACATTAAAATGATGGCAACCGGTGCGGTGTACAAAGTAGTGGAAGTGGGCACCATGAGCCCTGCGGGACTGATCCCTGCGGATGCTCTGGGCGCAGGCGAAGTGGGCTATATTACCGCATCCATTAAGACCGTTGCAGATACCCAGGTGGGCGACACCATTACCACGGTAGAAGATCCTGCTTCTGACCCGCTGCCCGGTTACCGGCCTGTGCAGCCCATGGTCTTTTCCGGTGTGTATCCTGCGGACGGTGCAAAATACCAGGATCTCCGTGAGGCGCTGGAAAAGCTGAAGCTGAACGATGCCTCTATGACCTATGAGCTGGAAAGCTCCATTGCGTTGGGCTTTGGCTTCCGGTGCGGCTTTTTGGGGCTACTCCATATGGAGATCATTCAGGAGCGGCTGGAGCGGGAATATAATCTGGACCTTATCACCACCGCACCTAATGTTGTCTATCGGGTCACGAAAAACAATGGGGAAGTGCTGATGGTGGATAACCCGCTGGACTATCCCGATCCTATGGAGATCCAGCTGGCAGAAGAGCCCTTTGTGAAGGTAAACCTGATGGCACCCCAGGAATATGTGGGCAACATTATGGACCTTGCTACCTCCCGACGGGGCGAATTCAAGGATATGGTCTATCTGGATGCCAACCGGGTGGAGCTGCACTACGAAATGCCCCTCAATGAAATTATTTACGACTTTTTCGATGCCCTCAAGTCCCGTACCCGTGGCTACGGCTCGCTGGACTATGAGCTGATCGGCTACCGGCCCAGCCGGCTGGTAAAGCTGGATATTCTCTTAAACGGCGATGTGGTGGATGCCCTGAGCTTTATTCTCTTTGCGGACAATGCCTATCCCAGAGCCAGAAAGATCTGCGAAAAGCTGAAGGAGAACATTCCCCGCGCCCAGTTTGAGATCCCGGTGCAGGCTGCCATCGGCGGCAAGATCATTGCCCGTGAGACCACCAAGGCGCTGCGCAAGGATGTGCTTGCCAAGTGCTACGGCGGCGACATTACCCGTAAAAAGAAGCTGCTGGAAAAGCAGAAGGAAGGCAAGAAGCGGATGCGTACCTTCGGCACAGTTGCCGTTCCCAGTGAAGCCTTTATGGCTGTCTTAAAGCTGGACGAAGACTAATATCTAATTGAAAATTAAAAATTGAGAATTGAAAATTAAGGTGTGGCCTTTGGCCACGAATTAAAATCATTTGCGATAGCAAATACCGACATTTTCAATTTTCAACTTTCAATTGTTAATTAATAATGGAGGTTTTTATGGCCTTATTATCCCGCAAGAATAAGACCCCCCTTGGAATATACATTCACGTGCCTTTTTGCCGCAGCAAGTGTCAGTATTGCGATTTTTACTCCCTGACCACCAAAGAGGACAGTTTGCTTGACGGCTATCTGGATGCAGTGTGCAGCCACATTAAGGAGGCGGGCGCATTAGCCCCCAACTATCTGGTGGATACCATCTACTTTGGGGGCGGTACGCCCAGCTTTTTCGGCGGGGATGGAATGGCTGCGATTTTGACTACCATTCGCAAAAGTTTTGATGTGGCACGGGATGCAGAGATCACCTTTGAGGCAAATCCCGATTCTGTGTCCGACCGGCTGCTGCGCCGTCTGCGCAGCGAGGGCTTTAACCGGGTGAGCTTAGGCATTCAGTGCGATGATGATAACATTCTGAAAAAATTGGGTCGACCCCACAGCTATGCCCAGGCGGTAGCGGCGGTCCAGCGTATCCGAAAAATGGGCTTTCGCAACCTTTCTCTGGACCTGATGTATGGCCTGCCCGGTCAGACCCTGCAGGCGTGGGAGCGGACACTTACCAATGTGCTGAAGCTGCAGCCGGAGCATATCAGCTGCTACGGCTTAAAGGTAGAGGAGGGCACGCCCCTTTACGAGTATCAGGATTGCTGCAATCTGGCCGATGACGATACCCAGGCGGATATGTATTTGTCCGCCATTGAAATTCTGCGCCAGCACGGCTATCGGCAGTATGAAATTTCCAACTTCTGCCGGAAAGGGAATGTGTCCCGGCATAATCTGAAATACTGGAACGGGGGCGAATATCTGGGCTTTGGTCCGGATGCCAGCTCCGATTTCGGCGGACGGCGATTTGCCATTGTCCGGGATCTTTGCGGTTATATTGAAGGCATCCGCTCCGGCGGACAGGTGCTCCGGGAGGTGCAGGAAGTACCGCCCAGAGAGCGGGCAGGCGAGTATCTGATGATGCGTCTGCGCACTGTGTCCGGACTTGATCCCAAGGAATACGAAAAGCACTATCTGCTGCCCTTTGGGCCGCTGCAGAAAGCGCTGGAAAAACATAAGGAGCAGGGTCTGGCGGCGAAAACCTTTGACGGCCGCTGGCACTTGACCCCCAACGGCTTTCTGGTGTCCAACAGTATCATTTCCGATCTGCTGCTCATTCAGGAAAAGTGCAAACCCATTGCCAGAAGAAGATAAAACATTAAAGGAATGCTGCAACGGCGGGGGTTTACTCCCGCCGTTGCAGCATTTACTTATTTCATAAATTTGTCGATTGCCTCGCACAGGTCATTGACTGCATTTTCATCTCCGGCTGCCACAGCGTCTACCATACAGTGGCGCATATGGTCCTTCAGAATCACCTTGCCGGTGTTCTCCAAAGCAGAACGGACTGCCGCCAGCTGGATCAGCACCTCAGAGCAATCGTAGCCCTCCTCCACCATCCGCTTGACCTTTTCCAGGTGACCGATGGCACGGGCAAGGCGGTTGACCACCGCTTTCTGATTCTCGTGAACGTGGCCGTGGGAGTGGGCAATGCCGTGGGCGTGCATATAAGCATGGTCGTGCGGGTGATGATCGTGATGATGGTCGGACATATTCGCCCCTCCTTTTTGCAATTTCCTGCATTATACTCTATTTTCTGAAAACTTGCAACCCCTCTTAGGGCATATAAATTTCTATTTATCGAACTGACTACGGTAGGGCGGGGGGTTTACTCCCGCCGTTAAAAATGTTCGGTTTTGGCGGCGGGAGCAAGCCCCCGCCCTACATTAAAAGCATTTCCGAAGGAAATACCGCAACTTTCAATTTTCAACTTTCAATTTTCAATTACTTCTGCTATAATGTTAAACTGAACAGATATGGCTCAGGAGGATTAACCTATGAGAATGAGAAGAATGAAAAATTTAGACCCCCGGATGGGAAAATGCGAGGCATTTCGCATTGCAGACCCTGCAGCACTGAAGGGAAATTGGCGCTCCTTGAAATCCGATGCCACAGCTTTGTGGGTAGAGGTAGGCTGCGGAAAGGGTAAGTTTACCGCGGAGACTGCCGCCGCAAATCCGGATGTTTTACTGATCGCCGTGGAGCGCTGCCGGGAGGCAATGGTGGTTGCTATGGAAAAGGCGAAGGCAATGGAGCTGAAAAATGTGTTTTACATCGATATGGATGTGGCAAATATAGAGGAAATTTTTGCCGGCGAAGAGATCGACCGGATGTTTATCAACTTCCCTGACCCTTGGCCCAGAAAGAAAAATGCCAAGCGGCGGCTGACCCACAGAGGCTTTTTAGACAAGTACTGCCGGGTGGTCCGGGAAAACGGGGAGATCCATTATAAGACGGACAATGCACCCCTGTTCGAGTTCAGTGTAGAGGAGTTTGCAGTTTGCGGTCTTACTGTAAAGAACCTGACCCGCAACCTCCACGAAAACGGCATCGTAGGCATTATGACCGGCTACGAGGAAAAATTCCACGCCCTGGGCACACCTATCAACCGGTGCGAGGTGGTGTGTAAGCCCTTCGTTCTTCCCCCAGAGGAGAAGAAAGTGCAAAATGCATAATATGCAATGTAGGGCGGGGGCTTGCTCCCGCCGTTGAGAGTGCTTGGTTGTTGGCGGCGGGAGTAAACCCCCGCCCTACCGGTGCACGAACGAAAACTTACGACAAAGAGGAAATTTATGAAAGCTTATTACGCAGGCAGCTGTGATGTGGCGGTGATCGGTGCAGGTCACGCGGGCATTGAGGCAGCTTTGGCCGCGGCCCGGCTGGGGCTTAGCACCATCCTGTTTACCATCAACTTAGATACAGTGGGCAATATGCCCTGTAATCCTGCCATCGGCGGTACGGGAAAGGGACATCTGGTTCGGGAGCTGGATGCTCTGGGTGGCCAGATGGGTCTGGCAGCAGATGCGGCCTGCATCCAGTACCGGATGCTCAACCGGGGCAAAGGACCGGCGGTCCATTCTTTGCGTGCCCAGGCAGACCGGCGGCGCTATCAGGAATATATGAAGCATACCCTGGAAAAGCAGGAAAATCTGCAGCTCAAGCAGGCGCAGATCACAAAAATATTAACAGAAAATAGCGCAGTCACCGGCGTGCAGACCCAGCTGGGCGCGGAATATACCGCAAAAGCTGTTATTATTTGCACCGGTACATTTCTGGACAGCACCATCGTTATCGGCGAGTCCGTCCAGTCCTCCGGTCCGGACGGAATGCACCCGTCTATTGGTCTTGCGGACAATTTGCGCCAATTGGGACTTCCCCTGCGCCGGTTTAAGACCGGAACGCCTCCCAGAGTGAACCGCCGCTCCATTGATTTTTCTAAAATGGAGTTGCAGCCGGGAGATGAGATCCCAGAGCCCTTTTCCTTCCGCACAGAGGGAGAAGTGAACAATCAGGCGGTTTGCTACCTGACCTATACCAACGAACAGACCCACGAAATTATTCGCCAAAATCTGCACCGCAGCCCCATGTACGACGGCACGATCCTGGGTGTGGGACCCCGGTATTGCCCCAGCATCGAAACAAAAATCGTCCGCTTTGCGGAAAAGCCCCGGCATCAGCTGTTTATTGAGCCTTGCGGACTGGATACCGAGGAAATGTACATTCAGGGCTTTTCCTCGTCCCTGCCGGAGGATGTACAGCTGGCAATGCTGCGCACTGTTCCGGGCCTTGAAAACGCGGAAATGATGCGCCCGGCGTATGCCATCGAATATGAGTGCATCGACCCCACCCAGCTGCTGCCCACACTGGAGTGCAAAAAAGTCTCCGGGCTGTATGGCGCAGGCCAGTTTAACGGCACTTCCGGCTATGAGGAAGCGGCGGTTCAGGGCCTGGTGGCGGGAGTGAATGCGGTGCTGAAAATTCAGGGAAAAGACCCCCTGATCCTGACCCGGGATACCAGCTATATCGGCACACTGATCGACGATTTGGTGACCAAGGGAACGGAAGAACCCTACCGGATTATGACCAGCCGCAGCGAATACCGTCTGCTGCACCGGCAGGACAATGCAGACCAGCGGCTGACCGCCATCGGCGCAGCAGTGGGACTTGTGCCCACCGAAAGACTTCGTCAGGTGGAAGAAAAGTATGCGGCAGTTCGCCGGGAAATTAACCGGCTGGAAAGTAACGGTGTGCCAGCAAGTGACGCCCTCAATGAAATGCTGGAGAGGCGCAATACCGCCAGGGTGGAAAATTCTGCAAGACTTGCGGACCTTTTGCGCCGCCCCCAGGTCAGCTATGCAGACCTTGCGCCTTTTGATCCGCAGCGCCCTGCGCTTCCCCAGGCGGTGACTGAGGAAGTGGAAATTCAGGTCAAGTACGCAGGCTATCTTGCCCGCCAGGAAAAGCAGGTGGAGGAATTCAAAAAAGAGGAAAGCCGCCTGCTGCCGGAAGATCTGGACTACAATGCCATTACCGGCCTGCGGTTGGAAGCACGGCAGAAGCTCAGCCAGGTGCGCCCCTTATCCATTGGACAGGCAGGCAGAATTTCCGGCGTCAGCCCTGCGGATATTGCCGTGTTGCTCATCTGGCTGGAACAGAATAATAATTGACAATTGACAATGGACAATTGAAAATGATTGTTTTTGTAGGGGACAACGCCCCGGCGTCCCGAACACATCTTTAATAAACACAAAAAACGCCTCTGACACATAAGATAGTCGGAGGCGATTTTTATGCCAATTGTCAATACTTCTGTACCCATTACAGCTGCAAGCTGTGACCGGATGATCCGGGAAATTGTCCGGACCTATCCCTTCTGCCGGTCGGAGCTGCTTACAACCACTGCCTTCCAGCGACCCATCCGTACCCTGGTGATCGGGAACGGTCCGCGGAAGGTGATCTATTCTGCGTCCCATCACGCAAATGAATGGATCACATCCTTGGTGCTGCTGAAATTTGCAGAAGAACTGGCACAGGGGATTGAAAGGGGAGATCCGGAAGCGCAAAGGATCAGGGAAACTGCGACCATTTATATGGTGCCAATGGTAGACCCGGATGGGGTGGATCTGGTTGTTGGAGCAATTCAACCGGGCAGCATCCAGTATGAACAGGCGCAGCGGATCGGGGAAGATTTTCCTGCCATTCCCTTTCCGGAGGGGTGGAAAGCAAATCTTTTAGGAGTAGATCTGAATTTACAGTATCCTGCCGGGTGGCTGACTGCAAGGGAGATCAAATTCCGTCAGGGTTATGACCGCCCCGCTCCCCGGGATTATGTGGGGCGTGCGCCCTTGAATCAGCTGGAAGCAAAGGCGCTGGCAGGCTATACAGAATATATTGATCCGGCGCTGGTGCTTGCCTATCATTCTCAGGGCAAGGAGATATACTGGCAGTTTCAGGATTATGAAGTACCTGGCGCACAGGAATTGGGTGAGAAAATGGCAGCGGCAAGCGGCTATACCTTGGCAGACACGCCGTATAGCTCCAGCTTTGCAGGCTATAAGGACTGGTTTATCCAGAATTTCCGCCGCCCGGGCTATACCATTGAGGTGGGCGAGGGGATCAATCCCTTGCCTTTAAGTCAGTTTGACGAAATCTATCGGGACAACGTGCCCATTTTAACCATCGCCGCAGTGGGCGATATAGACTAACAAATTTCTGTTTGACGGTTACTCCCATTGTAGGGCGGGGGCTCTGCTCCCGCCGCTACCGCACCGTCAAATGATGATCATTCTGTGATGTTGGTGTATCGAACCCCAACATCACAGACGGCGGGAGCAGAGCCCCCGCCCTACCGTAATAAATTCGTCAAACAGAAATTTGCGTTCTGGCATTGCAACCGGTGACGGATTTTGGTATAATAACAAAAATATACAAACGAAGCGGGTGAGAGCGTGCACACCAAGGAAGAATATATTGCCGTGTTTGACTCCGGCGTAGGCGGCATCAGCGTCCTGCGGGAGTTACGCAAGCAGATGCCCGGGGAGAATTATCTTTATTTTGGCGACTCTGCCAATGCCCCTTACGGCAACCGCCCTACAGCCGAGGTGCGGGCGCTGACCTTGCAGGCAGTGGAAAAAATGCTCCCCAGAGGGATCAAAGCCTTGGTGATCGCCTGCAATACCGCAACCTCTGCGGCGGTGCGGGTGCTGCGGGAAATGTACCCGGATCTGATCGTAGTGGGCATTGAGCCTGCCCTGAAAATGGCAGCAGACCGTTTCCCAAAAGGGCGGGTAGGTGTAATGGCCACCAAGGTTACCTTGCGGGAAGAAAAATTTGCTTATCAGGCTGCCCGCTTCCCGGAGGTACAGGTGGAGCGGATCCCCGCACCCGGTCTTGTGGAGCTGGTAGAGGCTGGAAAAGTCAGCGGACCGGAAGTGGAAAAATTATTAAAGGAGATTCTTGCGCCCTATGTGGGCAAGCTGGATGCACTGGTGCTGGGCTGTACCCACTATCCCTTTGTGGCTAAGACGGTGGCCCAGATTTTAGGACCTGCAACGGCACTGTTTGACGGGGGCGAGGGAACTGCCCGGCACACCCGCCATTTACTGGAGGATATGGGACTGATAAACCACGGAAACGGCAGTGTGGTAATGGAAAACAGCAGCGGCTCACAGGAACTTCTGAAGCTTTCTGAGGCGTTACTAAATATACGGGAGGAAGATCTGTGAGTTTAGGATTAAGCACAGAATGTATTTTGTGTCATATCAACCGGCATATCCAAAAGGCGCGTACCTTGGGTGACGAAGCCACAGCAGCCGCATTTGCCAAAGAACTGATGCAGCAGCTTCTGGATGCCCCAGCCGATGCCAGTTCTCCCACCTTAGGACCGGGCGCTACCGAGCTGTACCGGAAATATTACGGACTGGAAGAGGATCGCTACCAGCAGGAGAAAGAGGACTCCAACCGCTTTGTGCTGGAGCGGATGGATGCTATAAGAGACCGGGTGACACAGGCAGAGGATCCCCTGTATGCTGCGCTGCAGTTTACGATCTTAGGCAATTATATTGATTTTTCTGCCCTGCAGGACAAGGTCAGCTTTGCAGAATTGGACGGTATGCTGGACCGGGCAGCGGATATGGAAGTGGACCGGGATGTATACGAAAATATGCGCCGGGATATGGCGGCGGGAAAGAAGCTTTTGTACCTGACGGACAACGCAGGTGAAATTTGCTTTGACCGGATCTTCGGTGAGGAGATCGCAAAGCACTATCCAAATTTGCAGATCACCTTCTGTGTTCGTGGCGGTCCTGCCCACAACGATGCCACCCGGGAGGATGCCGAAATTGCCGGCATTCCTTTTCCGGTGATCGATAACGGCAATACCGTAGGCGGCACAGAGCTGCGCCTGCTTTCTCCGGAAGCAAAACAGGCTCTTGACGAAGCGGATATCCTCATTGCCAAGGGTATGGGTAATACAGAGACCCTCTATGGCAGCGGCTATAATCTTTACTATGCATTTTTGGTCAAATGCAATCATTTCGTGAAAACCTTCGGCAAGCCCCTGATGACCCCAATGCTGGTAAAAGAACGGAAATAAGTAAAGGCGTGTTGCGGTTGCAACACGCCTTTGATCTGTTGTAAAAGCGGGAAATTTCTGTTTATCGGTGTGCCATTGTAGGGACCGGCGTCCTCGACGGTCCTTTTGTGCGTTTGTTTTAGAAGGACCGTCGAGGAC
>JAZQDL010000013.1:0-16572 GCA_045546835.1 Faecousia sp. | reverse complement strand
ACATCGGGGTTCAGACGGAAGGCGGAGGAGTTATCCACGAATACAGCGCCGGCCTTCACAATGGCGGGAGCAAACTTCTCAGCGATGTCATTTTCGGCAGCGCCCAGAACGATGTCCACGCCTTCAAAAGCCTCGTCGCATGCCAGCTCGATCTTGACATCCTCACCCTTGAATTTCAGGGTCTTGCCTACGCTGCGTGCGCTGGCGAGGGGGATCAGCTTGCCAACGGGGAAGTTACGCTCTTCCAGAGCATTGATCATTTCCTGTCCGACGGCACCGGTGGCGCCCAAAACGGCTACGGTATAGGTTTTCATAGGTTTACCTCCTGTTATTTAATAAAGCTGTTATACAGAACCCGAATGGCGTTGGCAAAGTCTTTATTGTCCACACCGAAGATGATGTTCAGCTCATCGGGGCCCTGGTTGATCATACGGATATTGATATCTGCCTTACCCAAAGCGGCAAACAGCTTGCCAGAGATACCGGGGCGGTAGGCCATCCGGCGGCCAACGGCAGCGACCACAGAGATTTTGTCGTGGACTTCCAAAGTGTCGGGTTCGCACTCAGCCTGAATCTCACTGAGGATGGTATACACGTTGTTGCCTAAAGATTCGGTGGACATGACAACGGAAACATTGTCAATGCCGTTGGGCACATAGTCTACGGAGATATTGTGGCGCTCCAAAACAGACAGCATCTTTCGCAGAACACCTACTTCGCCGCCCATGCCCCGCTTGGACATGGAGATAATGGAGTAGTCCTTCTTGCCGGTGATGCCGGTAATGAACCGCTCGGGATCGGCATCGGTATCAAAGCTCTCTTTGATCATAGTGCCGGGATGCTCGGGATCATTGGTGTTGCGGATATTCAGAGGAATGTTCTTTTCGCGGACGGGGAAGATAGCGCCGTCATGGAGCACGTTGGCACCGGAATAGCTCAGCTCCCGCAGCTCGTCATAAGTAACCTCGGGGATGGGTAGGGGATCGTCCACGATCCGGGGGTCTGCCATCAGAATACCGGACACGTCAGTCCAGTTTTCGTATACGTCAGCATCCAGCGCGGCAGCTGCCAGAGAACCGGTGATGTCACTGCCGCCACGGGAGAAGGTACGAATAGTGCCGTTGGGCATCACGCCGTAGAAGCCGGGAGTTACGATTCCCTTGCCCTTTACCATGGAGCGCAGGGCAGCATAGGAGGTCTTCTTATCTACAGAGCCGTCGATATTGAACTTGATCCAGTCAGCGGCGTCGATGAACTGGAAGCCCAGGAACGCGGCCATCAGCTTGGCGGAGAAATACTCACCGCGGCTTGCCAGCTCGTCGGAAGAAACGCTTCTGGCATCGAGGCGGGTCTTCAGTGCGGCAAACTCGGATTCCAAATCCAAATTCAGCTTCAGCTCGTCGCGGATCTCTAAATACCGGGAGGTGATCATCTCAAAAACCTGGTCACATTCCACACCGTACTGGGTATGGGCGTGGCACAGATACAGAAGATCGGTGATCTTATGGTCTTTGCTAAAGCGCTTGCCGGCGGCAGAGACGACAACTACGCGGCGCTCTTTGTCAGCGGTAATGATCTCTTTGACTTTGCGGTACTGACCGGCATCTGCCATGGAAGAACCGCCAAATTTGGTAACTTTCAGCATAAAACTTCCTCTTTTCCTAAAGAATCAATCAGCCAATGCGGCGATAAAGGCATCCGGGTTGGCTTTGCGCCAGGTATGGATGGTCTCAACGCAGACGGGCTTTGTCACAACGGCATCGCCCCAGCGCTCCGCGGTATTTTCCTCTAACCATGCATCGGAAGCACCGCTGACGTAGTAGCAGAGCGCATCGGTATTCTCAGCTGCTGTCTTCTCACCGTAGGGGCTGTAGAAGCCACGGCCGGAGAGCACGTCGGCGCAGTCCTGCACTACATTATATGCAGTGGGGTAGCGGCCTGCACCCTGTCCGAAGAAACTCATACGTCCGGAGGCAGAGCCAACCAGAGTGATCAGGTTATAGTTTGCAGGTACTGCAGATTCTGGCTCGCCTAACTTCACCAATGTGGGCTGCACATAAGCGCTGACCTTGCCGTCCTTGCACTTGCCGGTGGAGATCAGCTTGCAGACAAGACCGTGGGCAGTGAAGTTTTCTACGTCAGATGCCTTGATCTTGCTGATGCCGGCAGCGGGAACTGTGGAGGTGTCCAGGCTGATGCCAAAAGCGATGTTGGAGGAGAGAATCACCTTGTGCCAGGTGTCGATGCCGTCCACATCGGTAGAGGGGTTGGCCTCCGCGTAACCCAGTGCCTGTGCCTGAGAGAGGGCATCGGCGTAAGTAAGCCCTAAACGGGTCATAGAGTCCAAAATGTAGTTGCAGGTGCCGTTCATAATGCCGCCCACCTTTTCGATGGTCTGCATCCGGCGGGCGCGGTCCAGCTCAGACAGCCAGCCGATACCGCCGCCCACGGCCGCGGTGCAGCGGAAGCAGACACCCTTTGCCTTGGCAAGGGGGATCAGCTCATCGTAAAAAGTGGCGACCAGAGCTTTGTTGGAAGTAACGATGTGCTTGCCGGCTTCGATGGCGGCACGGACAAACTCATAGGCAGGATGCAGACCGCCCATAGCCTCCACAACGGTGTCAATGGAGTCGTCGTTCAGTACATCCTGAAAATCTTTGGTAACAGTGGCATCCGGAAGGGTCACATCCTCCAGGCACACAACTTTCACAACTTTCATATCCTCACGGGGAGCGGTCAAGTCGTAGACACCTCTGCCTACAACGCCGAAACCAAGCAGACCAATACGCATTTTCCTGTCCTCCTGTGTTTGTTGTATAAACAAATGTTTTTCCTATAGAAACACTTGCATTTTCTCAAAAAAGAGTATATCATATACCCTATCAAAATTCAATTGTGTCAAAAAACTAACTATTTCCTTTAAAAGGTGGCACTTTTGTGCAGATAGCAAAAAACGGGAGGACAAAAACCCGTAAAGGAGGACATTATGCTGTATCATTCTACCCGAAATAACAAAACTGCTGTGGACAGTGCTCAGGCTGTACTGTCCGGTCTCGCGCCCGATGGCGGACTATTTGTTCCTCAGGCGCTCCCTCAGTTGGATGTGGCAGCCTGCTTAAAAGAAAACACCATGCAGATGGCAGCCCGGATCATTGGGGCAATGCTGCCGGATATTCCGGATATGGACATACTTGTTGACCGTGCCTACCGGGGAAAGTTCCAGACAGAGGAGCTGACACCCACGGTGGACACCGGCAAATTTACGGTACTGGAGCTGTTCCGGGGCCCCACCTCTGCCTTTAAGGATGTGGCGCTGTGCATGCTGCCCCAGCTGCTGACAGCGGCCAAGAGCCAAAAGGGCATGCAGGAGGATATTCTGATCCTCACAGCGACCTCCGGCGATACGGGCAAGGCAGCGTTGGCAGGCTTTGCGGATGTTCCCGGGGTGAAGATCTGTGTGTTCTATCCTGACGGAGGCGTTTCCGCGGTGCAGCGGGCGCAAATGGTCACCCAGGAGGGTAATAATGTGGCAGTGTGCGCCGTCAAGGGTAATTTTGACGATGCCCAGACCGGCGTGAAGAATATTTTTGCCGCTGCGGAAAACGGCAGGCTGCCCGGCGGCAACCGGCTGCGCCTGTCCACGGCAAATTCCATCAATATCGGCCGTCTTGCACCTCAGATCACCTATTATTTCAAGGCCTATCAGGACTTGCTGAACCGGGGTCAGATCGCCATGGGCGACAAGGTGAACTTCTGTGTTCCCACCGGAAACTTCGGCGATATTTTAGCCGGTTGGCTGGCAAAGCGACTGGGCCTGCCGGTGGGCAAGCTCATTTGCGCTTCCAATGCCAATAATGTGCTGACGGACTTTATTGAAACCGGTACTTATGACCGCCGACGTCCTCTGCACAAGACGGTATCCCCCTCCATGGATATTTTGGTGTCCTCCAATTTGGAGCGGCTGCTGTATTTCCTGTCCGGGGATACTGCTCTGGTGGCGGAGCTTATGAAGCAGCTGAATACCGAAGGCTTTTACACTGTGCCGGACAGCTTAAAGGCTGCCATCCGGGAGGAATTTTGGGCAGGCTTCTGCGACGATGCAAAAGCAGCCCAGACCATTAACAATGTGTTCCGGCAGCAGAACTACCTGTGCGATACCCATACAGCTACCGGCTGGGCAGTTGCTGAAGATTATGTAAACCAAACGGGTGACAACCGTCCCATGGTTGTGCTGTCCACCGCATCTGCCTACAAGTTCCCGGCAGCAGTACTCTCCGCGCTGGAAACACCGGAGGCAATGGATGAATTTGCCCAGATGGAGCGGCTGCAGACATTGACCGGATCTCCCATTCCGGAGAATTTAGCAGGGCTGCAGCAGAAAAAAGAGCTGCACACCGGTGTGATCGAAAAGGGCGCTATGCTGGACTTCGTTATGGGTCTGTGATTCATGATGGATAAGGAGAGAAACATGAAACCTGTGACCATTCGGGTCCCGGCCACGACCGCCAACCTTGGCCCCGGCTTTGACGCGTTTGGCTGCGCGCTGCAGCTGTACACAGATGTGACTTTTGAAGAGACGGAGAGCGGTTTGGAGATCACCGGCTGCGATGAGGAATTTACCGGGCCGGACAATTTGGCCTATGTATCTTACTGCGCGGTACTGGCTTCTCTCAGCGAAGAGGTCAAGGGTGTGAAGATCCATATTGATGCCAATATTCCCATCTGCCGTGGCTTGGGTTCCTCTGCCGCGCTGCTGGTAGCCGGTGCTATGGGCGCCAATGTACTGCGGGGAAACCGGCTGTCCACGCAAGGTCTGCTCAACATTACCAACGCCATGGAGGGCCATCCGGATAACTTAGCGCCAGCGTTTTATGGCGGACTCACCGCATCTATGGTGGATAACGGTCTGCCGGTGACGGTGAACTTCCCTCTGCACCCGGATTGGGAGTTTTTAGCGCTGATCCCGGATTTTGATATGCCCACAGTCAAAGCCAGAGCTGTCCTGCCGGAGCAGGTGAGCCGCGCGGATGCCATTTACAACATTGCCCACGGCGCTATGGTGCTGAAAGCACTGGAATTAGGAGACGAGAAACTGCTGCGCAACGCTATGCAGGATAAGCTTCACCAGCCCTATCGGAAGCATATGATCGGGGACTACGAAGCCATTGAAAGCTTAGCGCGCACCTCCGGAGCAGCCTTCTGTCTGAGCGGTGCCGGTCCCACATTGCTGTGCATCACCCGGGACAAGACCTTGCGGGAAAAGCTTGCCAAGAAGCTGCCTGCCATCACGGAGAAAAACTGGAAGATCATGCCGCTGCATGTGGAGTTTGCAGGCGCGCGGGTTTTATAGGAAAACAGTAGAAAATATAATAAAAAGCTGGAAAATACCCTTGACTTTTGGAAAAACCTTTGCTAAAATAGACGAGCCGCATTGAAAGGGCTTAAGTTGGTGCGCCTGGGTCGCACCCGCCTTTAGAGCGAGACTACAAAAAATAAAGTAGGTGAAACAAAGATGAAAGCAGTTATCGTGACCGGTGGTAAGCAGTATACCGTAGCTGAGGGTGATGTCCTGTACATCGAGAAGCTGGAGGTTGAGGCTGAAGCTACCGTGAAGTTCGACCAGGTTCTGGCAGTTCTGGATGGCGAAAACTCCAAGATCGGTGCTCCCGTTGTTGAGGGCGCTGTGGTAGAGGCTAAGGCTATCAAGAACGGCAAGGGCAAGAAGATCACCGTCTTCAAGTACAAGGCCAAGAAGAACGAGAAGAAGAAGCAGGGCCATCGTCAGCCCTATACTAAGGTGGAAATCACCAAGATCGCACTGTAATTATGACAAGATGCGAGTTTTTTACAGCCGATGACAGGATCACAGGATTCTCTGTCTCGGGACACAGCGGTTATGCGGAAGCCGGACAGGACATTGTCTGTGCCGCTATCTCCGCTGTAGTGACCATGGCTGAGGCCACCATCAATGATGTGTGCGGCGCAAAGGCCAAGGTTCGGGTCAAGGAAGAGGATGCCCGCATCACTCTGACCCTCCCCGCTTCCTGCGATGAGGAAGAAAGCGTACAGGCAGTGCTTGCCGGTATGCTCCTCACACTGTGCAGCATGCGGGATGATTATCCAGATTATATCGAAGTTTTGGAGGTGTAACACCATGCTGAAGATTAGTATTCAGTTCTTCGCTCACCACAAGGGCGGCGGTTCTACCAAGAACGGTCGTGATTCCGAGGCTAAGCGTTTGGGCGTAAAGCGTGCTGACGGTCAGTTCGTTCTGGCTGGCAACATTCTGGTTCGCCAGAGAGGCACTCACATCCATCCCGGTGTCAATGTCGGTATCGGCAGCGATGACACTCTGTTTGCTCTGGTTGACGGTACTGTCAAGTTTGAGCGCAAGGGCAAGGATCGCCGTCAGTGCTCCGTGTACGCTGTGGAGCAGTAAGGTCGTAAATGGGGCGTGTTGCAGTGCATTGCAACACGCCTTTTTACTTGAATTGAAAGTTGAAAATTGAAAGTTGAAAATTAAGGTATTTGCTTGCACAAATGATATATAATAAATGCCCGCAGGGCATACTATAATTTTCAATTTTCCATTTTGAATTTTCAATTTCTACCTCATATAAAGGAGGCTTTTACTATGGAAATGTTTGTAGATAAGGTGCGAATTACTGTGATCGGCGGTCGTGGCGGCGACGGCGCGGTGGCATTCCACCGGGAAAAATATGTGGCAGCCGGTGGTCCGGACGGCGGTGACGGCGGTCACGGTGGCAGTGTAATATTGCGGGTCAACGATAACCTGTCCACCTTGCTGGACTTTCGCTATAAGCGCAAGTATGCTGCCCAGGCAGGTCAGAACGGCCAGGGAAGAAAAATGAGCGGTAAGCGGGGCGAACCCCTGATCATCCAAGTGCCCAGAGGCACAGTGGTTCGGGACGCAGAATCCGGCGCGATTATTGTGGATATGTCCACCGGTGAGGATTTTATTCTTGCCAAGGGCGGTCGCGGCGGCTGGGGCAATGCCCATTATGCCACCCCCACCCGGCAAGTTCCCCGGTTTGCAAAGGCTGGCCTGAAGGGTCAGGAGCGGGATGTGGTGCTGGAATTAAAGCTTCTGGCTGATGTGGGTCTGGTTGGATTCCCCAATGTGGGTAAATCCACCCTTCTTTCCGTCACCTCTAATGCCCGCCCCAAGATCGCTAACTATCACTTTACCACCCTGTTTCCCAATCTGGGCGTTATCTATGTGGACGAGGGCGTGTCCTTTGTAATGGCGGATATTCCCGGTATTATTGAAGGTGCAGCAGAGGGCGCGGGCTTAGGTCACGATTTCCTGCGGCATATCGACCGTTGCCGGCTGCTGGTCCATGTGATCGATGTGTCCGGCAGTGAAGGCAGAGATCCGGTGGAGGATTTTGATGCCATTTGCGCAGAGCTGCAGAATTACTCTGTGGATTTAAGCAACCGCCCTATGATCGTGGCAGCCAACAAGACGGATCTTTTGATGCCGGAAAGCGACAATCTGGAACGGCTGCGTAAGCATGTGGAAGAAGCTGGCTGCGAATTGTATGAAATTTCTGCCGGTACGACCCAGGGCACAAAAACTTTGATGCGTGTGGTGGCAGAAAAGCTGCGCACACTGCCCCCGGTCACCATTTACGAGCCGGAGTATGTGGAGGTCGTTGCCCCTGTGGGCGATCCTTCCGAGCTGGAGATTGAGCATCTGGGCAATACCTGGGTGGTCACCGGAACCTGGCTGGAGCGGCTGATCATCAATATCAATTTTGACGATTACGAGAGTAGAAACTACTTTGACCAGCAGCTGCGCAAATCAGGCCTCTTTGCCCGCCTGGAAGAAATGGGCATTCAGGACGGCGATGTGGTGGATATTTACGATATGGAATTTGAATACCAGAGATAAAAATATTTGCCATTTTCGATTATTTGCAGTATAATAATAGCGTCACCGAAGGGTGGCGCTATTCTGCATTTTAGGGGGAATTTCTGGTGATTTGGAACTTAAATCAGATAAACTTTAAGTCCTACGGTACTATTTTGCCTGAAAAAGAGCAGTCATTTACAAAATTCAACTGTCATAGCATACCACTTTCGCCGGAATACACCTGTGTGTATCAGTGCGTGGCGGATACCTGGCTGGGATGCGAATTCGGTCAGACCATTTTGTCCGTTTCGCTGGAAGGGGAGACCTACCGGGATTTCTACCTGGATAAGCAGGTGTGGATACGCAAGGGAGTGTGGTTTGCCCTGACGGCACTGCACGGGAATTCCTCGGCAAAAATGGCTGGAAACTCTCTGCCCCACGAGGTAGAGACCCGGGCAGCAGCGGGGAATTTTGAGATCCGCCCCAAATTGCGGGTGGATTGTATCTATACCTTCTTCTATCACGAGAAGGAACAAGGCTTTATTTTTCCCGGTGAGTCCCACTCTATGATGGAGCTGACCTATGTGGATCAGGGCACGCTGCATTCTGTGGCAGACGGACAGGATCTGCTGCTGGAGCAGGGGGATATGGTTTTGTACGGACCGGGTCAGTGGCATATGCAGTATTCGGATATGGGTGTTGCTCCCCGCTATGTGACCATATCCTTTGATGTGTCCGGCATTGATATTTCCAGCCTTACGAACCGGAAGTTCCGTTCTCCCCAAAAGGCGATCGCTTTGCTGCAGCAGATGCTTCAAGAGCAGGAGAAAATGAGCGAATCTGCAAATGATATGATCATCAGCCTGCTTACAACAATGCTCATCACCCTGCTGCGGACGGCACAGCAACCGAGCGATCGGATACAGCCGCTGCACTGTGTCAACAATGAAAATGATATTATCCGCCGCGCCCAGCAGTATATCAGCCAGCACGTGCGGGAAAAAATGTCAGTGACACAGGTGGCAAAGAATACCGATGTGAGCACAAGCTACCTGACGGCGCTGTTTCATAAGCATTTGCAGATCTCTCCCGGTGAGTATATCCGCCGCATCAAGCTTCAGGAGAGCAAGCAGATGATCCGGGAGGGCAACCGGAACTTTACAGAGATCGCAGCGGCGCTGCAGTATTCCACTATCCACCACTTCTCCCGCCAATTTAAGGAGAAATTCGGTATTACCCCATCGGAGTATGCAAAATCCGTAAAGTAGATTTAATTGTAGGGCGGGGGCTTGCTCCCGCCACACCGACAATGTAGCAGATAAGACGGCGGGAGCAAGCCCCCGCCCTACGAAAATTAAGGAATTGGGAGTATCCTATGGATTTTAAGGTTTTAGCAGTGGGCGATGTGGTTGGCAATCCCGGAATGGACCGGGTATGCCGCAGCCTTCGGTATCTGAAACGAAAAACAGAAGCAGATTTTGTGATCGTCAATGGAGAAAACGCCAGTGTGGTGGGCATTACCCCCCGGCAGGCGGAGGAGATTTTGGATGCCGGCGCGGATGTGATCACAATGGGCAATCACACCTTCGGCAAGCGAGAGATCGTAGATTATATGGAGGACAGCTCCCGGATCTTGCGCCCGGCAAACTATGCCCCCCAAGCTCCTGGCAGAGGCTGGGGAATTTTCGATTCCAAGGCAGGACCTGTGGCAGTGATTGATCTGCAGGGACGGGTGAATATGGACTACACCCCGGATAATCCCTTCCTGGAAGCAGAAAAAATTCTCAAAGAGATAGATACCAAGCTGATCTTTGTGGAGCTTCACGCAGAGGCTACTTCGGAAAAGCTGGCAATGGGCTATATGCTGGATGGTCGGATTAGCGCCCTGTGGGGCACTCATACCCATGTGCCCACCGCCGATGCCCAGGTGCTTCCCAAGGGCACAGGCTATGTGACGGACCTGGGTATGACCGGACCGAAGCACTCGGTGTTGGGCATTCGCCCGGAGCTGTCTATCGCCAAATTCCGGGGCGATCTGACCAGCCGCTACCAATGGGCAGATGGCCCCACAAAAATGGAAGCAGTTCTCTTTACAGTGGACACAGCTACAGGTCTGTGCCAAAAGGCAGAAAGGGTGGATGTTGAATGAAGATCTTACACAGCGCTGACTGGCATCTGGATGCGCCCTTAAGCTCCTTAGAGGAAAAGGCGGCCCAGGCACTGCGCCGGGAAATGAAAAAAATTCCGGAAACAATCGCTGCCCTTTGCAAGCAGGAGCAGTGTGACCTGATGCTCCTGACCGGCGACCTGTTCGACGGGGCGTGGAGCAAGCAGACCCTTGAAACGGTTAAAGATACATTAGGCAAGCTGCAAATTCCGGTGATCATCACCCCCGGCAACCACGATTTTTGCGCACCGGGCAGCCCTTATTCGGAGCAGTGGCCGGAAAATGTGCATATTTTTAAGAAGGCGCAAATGGAAAGCGTTGTTTTTCCGGAGCTTGATTGCCGGATCTACGGCGGCGGCTATGAGGGGATGGACTGCCCGGCACTATTAAAGCGTTTTCGGGCAGAGGGGCAGGAGAAATGGCACATCGGCGCCCTCCACGCAGAGGCGGGAAATGCCAATTCTACCTATTGTCCCATTACAAAATATCAGATTCAGGAGTCTGGACTGGATTATCTGGCGCTGGGACATATCCATAAGCAGGGAAGCCTTCCAGGCGGCGAGACCGTCTGTGTCTGGCCCGGCTGTCCGATGGGACACGGTTTTGACGAGACCGGCGAAAAGGGTGTTATTATCGCAACCCTGGACGAGGGTGTCAGTGTCCGGTTTGTAATGCTGGATACCCCTCGGTTTTACGATGAGGATGTGGATGTGAGCGAAGATCCGGCTGTGGCACTGGCAGGCGTTTTACCTGCGGTGGAGAGCGGAGATTTTTACCGGGTGACGTTGTCCGGTTACAGCTCCGGTCTGGATCTGCAAGCATTACAGGCACAATTTGCCCATATTCCAAACCTTATTTTACGGGATGAAACCTTGCCGGAGGTAGATCTGTGGAGCAACACAGACAAAGACAGCCTGGAAGGACTGCTGTTTGCAGCACTGAAGGAAACTGTGGATGGCACAAGTCCGGCATCAGCAAGCCGTGCGCTGCTGGCAGCCCGGATCTGCCGCAGAATTTTGGACGGTCAGGAGGTGAAGCTGCCGTGAGAATTTATTCTATGACTGCCACCTTTGGCAAGCTTAACCACGAGACCTTGACTTTGCAGCCGGGCCTGAATGTGATATGCGCTCCCAATGAATGGGGAAAAAGTACTTGGTGTGCATTCCTTGTGAATATGCTATATGGGATCGATACCCGCGCAAGGGTCAGCGGCACAGCGATCCCGGATAAGGAGCGCTATGCTCCCTGGTCCGGCGCGCCTATGTCCGGAAGAATTGAATTAAACTGGAACGGACGGGACATTACAATTGAGCGCACCTCCAATGCCCGCACGCCTATGGGTGTATTCCGGGCGTACGAAACAGCGAGCGGGCTGGATGTTCCGGAGCTGAACGGCAGCAATTGCGGCCAGATGCTTTTGGGTGTGGAGCGCAGTGTGTTCGCCCGGGCAGGCTTTATCCGCCTGACGGACCTGCCGGTGGTGCAGGATGAGGCACTGCGCCGCAGGCTCAACAACCTGGTGACCACCGGCGACGAAAGCGGCACAGCCGACCGGCTGGGTAGTACTTTGCGGGAACTGAAAAATAAATGCCGTTCCAACAAGGCAAACGGACTGATTCCGGAGGCGGAAATTCGGCGGGATTCCCTGCGGCAGCAGTTAGACAGCCTGCAGGATTTGCAGCAACGGACAGAAGCGCTACAGACCCGTCAGCAGGAGCTGGAGGTGCAGATCCGGCAGCTGGAGAACCATAAACAGACCCTGGATTATGCCAAGTATCTGGAAGATGGGGAAAGACTCCGAAATGCACAGCAGGCACTGCAGGCGGCAAAGGAACGCCGGACGGCTCTGGAGGGAGAAGTGTCCCAGCTTCCGGAGGGAGAAGAAGGGCAGCTTTTGCAGCTGGCAGAGCAGCTAATGCAGGAGCAACTGCGGCTGCAGGCACAGCGGGAGACAATTCCCCAGATGCCGGAAGAACCTGCAGTAGCTTCTTTCTTTGAGAATCTGACTCCCGAAAAGGCAGTGGAGCAGGCAAAAAAAGACCTGGATCAATACCAGGCATTGCAGAAAAAGAAAACAAGTGTTGGCACAATTGTTACGATTATCGTGGCGGCATTGACGGCAATTGGCGCAATCATTCGCTTTTCTGCGCCACTTTCTTATGGCATTGCCGGAATTGCGGCGGTAGCGGCAGTGGTTGCAGCTGTAATGGGCATCACAGGCAAAAATAAGATTCACAAGCAGGAAAAAGAACTGTTGGAGAAGTATCCCCATAAAGCACCGGATAGCTGGTTGACAGAGGCACAGATCTATACCCGGGAAAGTGCCGACTACCAACAGCGCTTAAAGGACTATGAAAATCGGGAAAAGGTGCTTGCCGAAAAGGAAGAGAAATTACAGCAGCGCATCCGGGCATTTGCCGGGGAGAAAACTTTAGCAGAAAAACGGCAGCAGCTGGAGCATGCGCAGCACCTGAGAGAGGATTTGGAAAAAGCGAAAAAGGAAGTCCTGCGAGCAGAAGAATTTGCAAAGACACTGGAAGAAATGACGCAGGCGGTTCAACCGCCCCAGGAACCGGATGGGCTGAGCTATTCCTACCGGCAAACAGCGGATATTCTGGACAGCGCACGCATTGAGCAGCGGCAGGTGCAGCTGAAGTTGGCAGAATGTGACGGACAACGGCAGCTTCAGGGGCACGAAGCCCAGCTGCGCAGCAGCCTGGAACAGGAAAAGCAGCGCATCATCCGGCTGGAAACCTATTACGATGCTATTGAAATGGCACAATCTGCCCTTTCTAAGGCAGGTGCTGCATTGCAGCGCCGGTTTGCACCCAAAATTTCCAAGCGTACCCAGGAGCTGTTCAAGAAAATGACCGGCGACCGCTACAGACAAGTGACAATGGCGGAGGATATGCAATTGCGCATTGCGGCGGAAAATGAGGACACCCTTCGGGATGCCCAGCGCCGCAGCGACGGTACAGTAGATCAGCTTTATCTGGCACTGCGCCTTGCGGTGGCGGAAGAACTGACACCGGATGCCCCGGTGGTGCTGGATGATGCACTGGTTCGGTTTGATGATGACCGGCTGAATGCGGCAATGAATATCCTTGCAGAGGAAGCAAAGCAGAAGCAGGTGATTCTCTTTACCTGTCAGAACCGGGAGACCCGGTGGGAAGAGAATAATTCAGTGTGAGGCAATTAAAAATTCCATTATTTGTAAATTTTACTAAAAAGATAAGGAAAATTGTGCCATATTTTAGTGAAAAGACTTGACATCCGAGAAGAAATAGAGTAAAATCTCATTTTAATCTAGGAGGAAAAAGTATGGAATTAAGAGAAGTTACTTATTTGGCAGTTGCCCTTCGTATGTTTTGTGCTATTATCCTCGGCGGTATGATCGGCTTGGAGCGAGGACTGAAAAACCGTCCGGCAGGCTTGCGTACATATATGCTTGTGTGTACCGGCGCTTGCCTGATTATGCTGACGAACCAGTACATATTCCAGTTTTTCGGCACCGGTGATCCGGTGCGTATGGGTGCGCAGGTGGTCAGCGGCATCGGTTTTCTGGGCGGCGGTACGATCATTATTACCCGTCACAGCCGGATCAAGGGTCTGACCACCGCAGCAGGTCTTTGGGCAGCGGCAGCAGTGGGTCTTGCGCTGGGCATTGGCTTTTATGAAGCAGCCATTGTGGGCGGTGTTGCGATCTTTGTGATTATGACCCTCCTGCAGAAAATGGATAACAAGATGCACAGCAAGGCAAAACGCATCGATGTGTATGTGGAACTGGATAAAGAAATACTTCTGGGTGATTTTTTGCGTATGGTGCGGGAAAAGGACCTGAACATCAGCAATGTCCAGCGGGAAAACAGCTCCGCAAAGGAAGAGGTAGTCCGGGCATATTCTGCTACACTGGTTGCCCAGACCCGCTATAAGCACGCGGATCTTCTGGAGCAGATCACCGATATTCCGGGTGTTGTCTTTGCAGAAGAACTTTAATCAAAATGGCGCGTTGCATAACGCGCCATTTTTCTATCAAACGGTAAATTTCTGTTTGACGAACGGATATATCGTAGGGCGGGGGCTTGCTCCCGCCACTACCGCACCTTCAAATTGTAATGCTGCTGGGATATTGGGGCATCGAACCCCAATATCCCAGATGGCGGGAGCAAGCCCCCGCCCTACAATGGGTCTAATCGTCAAACTGAAATTTGCCCCACCGTGCTGCGATTGGTGATGATTGTATAATATGAGACACACATTCTATCTTCCGGAATGTGTGTCTTATTTATAGGGTTTTTTCTTGTCTACAAGGCCAATCACATAGTCAGCAGATAAATTGTAAAATCTACAAAGCTTAATTAGATCTTCGATTTTCAGTTCTGCTCTGCCGGCCTCAATGTGATTGTATCCCTGCTGAGATTTGTTCAGCAGCTTTCCTAATTGTGCCTGCGTCAGGTCGTTATCCTCCCGGATATCCCGAAGCCGCTTTCTGTAATCCTCCATTCCTATCACCTCGAAGCAATCTTAGCATACTCATAAATTGAGTATTGACATATACTCAAAGATTGAGTAATATGTTGGTATCTAGAAGCCTCTTACATAGCTTTGGGATATTAAAATATAGAAAAGGAGAGTTATGATGTTTGACGAGAGAAATGAGAAATGGATTGGAATATATAGGAAATACATCATTATAATGTTCTGGGTGTATGTTTTAGCTGCGATTGTGACCTGTATTTGCGGCTGGTGCTGGGTGTTTTGGATGACGGACTCTCCCTTCCTTGACGGAATTATTTGCTTGGCGCTAGGTCTTCTTGCAGCATATATCCACCTGGTTTGCAATATGGTTATTCTTAATTTTGTGGCAAATGTTCAGGCAATTCGTGAAGTGGTTGAAGATATGTGTATTATTCCGGAGATATCAAAAGCCATCGCAGGTTCTGCAGGAGCAGCTCAGGTTTTGGCTGAGTGTTGCGATAAGCCGGATAACGGTATGTGGGGATGTAAAAACTGTGGAACACAGAACAGTGTAAATTACTCCCAATGCAAAAAATGCGGAAGTTATAAAGCCTAAGAGTTTTTTTGTAAGGGAGCTATCTCAAATAAATGAGACAGCTCCCTTTGCAGATAAAAATCATAGTACAAAATAAACCTTTAAGGAGCGGTAAAAATGAAAAGAATGAAACGACTGGCAGCAATGCTGCTTATATTGTTCCTACTTGCAACAATGCTGCCAACGGTGACACTTGCGGCAACCGTAGTCAGCGGTATCTGCGGCGATAACCTGATCTGGACATTGGACGAAGCCGGCACCCTGACCATTTCCGGCACAGGTCCAATGTATGATTGGGAATGGAATGGAGATAGTACGCCTTGGATTAGTTATGCAAATGATATTGTTTATGTAGTTATTAAAGAGGGCGTTACAACAATTGGAAATGATACTTTTTATGATTGTCGTAGCATAAAGAGAATCAATATTCCGAGCAGTGTTACCAGAATTAGTGAGTGTAATTTTAGTTCTTGCTTTGATTTGACTGGCATTTGGGTAGATGAAAACAACCCCAATTACAGTAGTGACAGTTACGGCGTGCTTTTTAATAAGGACAAGACATTGTTAATCTACGCCCACCGCAAATTGGAAGACGGTTATATAATTCCGGAAAGCGTTACAGCGATTGACAACAAAGCATTTTATAATTGCAACGGGCTTGTAGATATTGAGATATCAGAGAAAATTACTGATATAGGGGAAGGCGTGTTCACATTTTGTTACGGGTTAAATGGTATTTGGGTAGATGAAAACAATCCCAATTACAGCAGCAACAGTGATGGTGTGCTCTTTAACAAAGATAAGTCTGTTCTGATTTTTGCACCGGCAATTTTGGAAGAGAATTATGAGATTTCTGATGGTGTTGTTACAATTGGGGATTATGCGTTTGCTTCCTGTCGGCAACACTTGGTAGAGATCACCATTCCGGATAGTGTAATTACGATTGGAGATAGCGCATTTTCAGGTTGTAAAGATCTGGACAGTGTAAACATTGGCAGCGGTGTAACAACCATTGATGCTAATGCGTTTAGGCGTTGCAATAATTTAACAAACATTACGATTCCGATGAACTTAACACTTGTTGAACAATATGCATTTGAGGGTTGCTCAGGATTGAAAGATGTGTATTATTATGGCACAGAGGAACAACGGGAGCTAATTGACATTGAATGGGGCAATGATGACCTTATAAATGCAAATTGGAAATATACCGTGAGGGGACCTGTATATTCAGATGTTGTTGCTACCAGCTGGCAGCATAGCTTTGTCAGCTATGCTGTGGAAAAGGGACTGATGGCAGGCAAGGGGAAGGATCAATATGGAAGAATTGTTTTTGATCCGAACAAGGCGATTCCCAGAGAGGAATTTGTGCAGGTGCTATACAATGCGGAGAGTAAGCCTTCTGTGAGTATTGCTAATAAGTTCCCGGATGTTAGCAATTCTGGCTGGTATAAAAATGCAGTTCTGTGGGCAAAT
>JAZQDL010000012.1:0-4571 GCA_045546835.1 Faecousia sp. | reverse complement strand
GGTCTCCGGCGAACTGGAGCGCTCCAACTGCCCCATCAACCTGGTCATTTCCGATGCTTCCGGTATGTCCGTTCTGACTGCATGGGCAGCCGGCAAGTTCTCCTCCTCCACCATCAAGAAGACCTTCGATGAGCTGGATCTGGAGAATAAGATCAAGAACCGCACCCTGATCATCCCCGGCAAGGTTGCCGTTATGAAGGGTGAAATTCAGGAGAAGCTGCCCAACTGGAACGTGGTCGTCGGCCCTGCCGAGGCTGTCCAGCTGGTCAAGTACCTGAAGGATAAGGAATACGAAGGCGCTGCCGCTGCTGTTGCCGCTGAGAATGCTGCAAAGGCTGCTGCCGGTGCTGCTGTGGAAGTCAAGGAGCTGAGCTTCGATGAGCTGCTGGCTACCAAGGTTCCCGCAATCGAGGTCAAGCAGTGGGATGCCCAGTACAAGGGCTACAACCCCGAGTCCTCTACCTTCGTTACCATCGGCGAGCGTATCCACTGCATCGCTCCTTCCATCCGCAAGGCTATGGACGAGCGCGATCCCGAGCCCATCCTGCAGCGTGCATACGAGCAGATCAAGGCCGGCGCTACCTACCTGGATGTGAACATCGGACCTGCTGAGAAGGATGGTCCCGAGCGTATGATGTGGGCTGTCAAGCTGCTGCAGGAGAACTTCAACAATGTTCCTCTGGCACTGGATACTGCCAACATGAAGGCTATCGAGGCCGGTATCAAGGTCTATAACCGTACCAACGGCAAGCCCATCGTCAACTCTGCTGACGCCGGCTCCCGTATCGGCTACATCGATCTGGCTGCTGCCAACGATGCAATTTGTATCGCTCTGTGTTCCGCTGACGGTATCGCCAAGGACAACGAAGAGCGCATGATGCACTGCGACAACATGCTCGAGCGCGGTCTGCAGCTGGGCATGGATGCCACCGACCTGTGGTTCGACCCCCTGTTCCTGGTCGTCAAGGGCATGCAGGACAAGCAGATGGAAGTCCTGGAGGCCATCAAGATGTTCTCCGACAAGGGCCTGAAGTCCACCGGCGGTCTTAGTAATAACTCTAACGGCGCACCCAAGGATGTCCGTCCCATTATGGACTCCACTCTGGTTGCTATGTGTATGATGCAGGGTCTGACCTCCGCAATCGTTAACCCCAACGATCGCCGCCTGATGGAGACCATCAAGTCCTGCGATATCTTCAAGAATAACGTCTTGTACTCCGATTCTTATCTGGATCTGTAAGAGATAAGAGCCGCAGGGTATATTCGAACATATCCCAAGCATCAATGGCTGGGAGGGATCTCCCTCCCAGCCACTTTGCTTATTGGTGCATCCCCCTACGGGGGATCTAAGAAAATTGAAGTCTGCTTTGTATATTCAGCCTTTGGGCTTGATATAAATATTGCGAATTAAATATTAAGGAGGAACCAAATATGAGTGTATTAACCGATCTGATCTATGGCGGCAGTAATGCAGTTGCCGGCCTGACTGAGAATGCTGTCAACGATGCTATTGCCAAGTATGGCGCGGACAAAGAGATCGCATTTCCGGATACAGCCTATTACTTTCCCACTATTTATGCAGCGACCGGCGTAAAGGTAAAGACGCTGGGTGACCTGCCTGCCTGTGTAGGTGTGCTGAAGAGCCTGATCACAAACCAGGAGGATCTGGGACAGGCGCTGAATGCCGGCCTTGCCACCGCGGTAGGCGCTGAGATCATTGAGGGTCTGAAGTATGTGGAGGGCGGCAACCCCTACGAAAATGAGACCGGCATTGGCTTCGTGCCCGACCCCGTTATCCGTTCCTTGGGTGTTCCGCTGGTTACCGGTGATATTCCCGGCGTTGCCGTGGTCCTGGGCAAGGCAGACGATGCAGAGAATGTGGTCAAGGTGGTCAAGGACTATCAGGCCAAGGGCATCCTGACCTTCCTGGTGGGCGATGTGATCGAGCAGTGCATTGACGGCGGTGTGAAGGCAGGCCTTGAGTACCGGGTGGTGCCTCTGGGCCATGCTGTGACAAGTGTGATCCATGTGGTGACGGTTGCAGTTCGTGCGGCGCTGATCTTTGGCAATGTACAGCCCGGCGACCTGGGCGGTCTGCTGAAGTATACCTCCGAGCGTGTTCCCGCTTTTGTAAATACCTTCGGTGCGATTGACGCTGTTGTGGTTTCTGCCGGTGCCGGTGCTATTGCACTGGGCTTCCCTGTGGTGGTGGATATTGATCTGGGCGACAATCAGGTGCCCGGCGCACTGGAATCTGTGTGCGACCATAACGAGACAGTCAAAAAGTCGCTGGAGCTGCGGTCGATTAAGATCAAGGTCAAGGAGCTTCCCATTCCGGTGGCATTTGCCGCAGCATTTGAGGGCGAGATCATCCGCAAGGCCGAAATGCACAATGAGTTCTGGTCCGCCAAAAATCCCACCGCAGAGCTGGTGGTTATGCGGGAAATGAACGAGATCGAGGATCACAAGATCTCCATCATCGGACCTGACCTGGCAGATGCAAAGGAACTGGCGCTGGCTACATATGTGGAGGTTGCCGGCAAGAAAATGCAGTCAGATTTCGAGGCTGTTATCGAGCGTAAGTTCCACGCCTGGTTCAACTATATGGAGGGCGTTATGCACACCGGCCAGCGGAATCAGGTCCGCGTCCGTGTCAACAATGCTGCCTTTGAGGCCGGTCTGAGCCTGAAGCATTTTGCTGAGGTGCTGTATGTGATGATTATGGACGAGTTCGATGCGGTTGTTGACAAGTGCCAGGTCACCCTGATCACCGACGCAGCCGAGGCTGCCAAGTTCCGTGATGAGGTGGCAATACCCCGCTACGCTGCCCGGGATGCCCGTCTGGAATCTCTGACCGATGAGAGCGTAGACCGCTATTACACCTGTATTCTATGCCAGTCATTTGCCCCTGCCCACTGCTGCGTGGTAACGCCCGAGCGCCTGGGTCTGTGCGGTGCTGTGTCCTGGCTGGATGCGAAGGCTACCAACGAGCTCGATCCCAACGGACCTTGCCAGCCTATCTTCAAGGAGGGCTGCATCGACGAGCGTACCGGCCGTTTTGAGAGCGTTGACAAGATGATCAACGAGGCTACCCACGGGGCTGTAGAGACGGTGACCCTGTACTCTATCCTGGAGGATCCTATGACCTCCTGCGGCTGCTTTGAATGCATCTGTGGCATTGAGCCTATGAGCAACGGATTTATCGTCGTCAACCGGGAATTTAGCGGTATGACCCCCGCGGGTATGACCTTTGGCGAACTGGCATCCTGCACCGGCGGCGGTGTCCAGACCCCCGGTTATATGGGCCATGGCCGTCACTTCATCAGTTCCAAGAAGTTCATTTCCGCAGAGGGCGGCACCCAGCGCATTGTGTGGATGCCCAAGGAGCTGAAGGACGATGTGGCAGAGAGGCTGAACAAGACCGCAATGGAATTGTACGGCATTGAAAACTTCACCGATATGGTGGCCGACGAAACCATTACCTCTGACTGCGAAGAGCTGCTGAGTTGGCTGACTGAAAAAAACCATCCTGTTTTGGGTATGGAGCCGCTTATGTAATAAAAAACCGGATGCGGCGGAAAACCAATATCACTAAGTTAAGAAAGAATGTCATTCCGAGCCAGTGATCGCACTGGCGTGGGAATCCCCATCTTAGGGAGGAGATTGCCACACCAGTGACACGGTCACTGGTTCGCAATGACCCTAACTTAATGACATTGGGCGGAAAACCGCCGCATCTTTTTAACAAACTACAGGAGATACAAATGCAAATTGAAAATCACAAGGAAGAAGTTCCTTTTGCTTATTATGAAGAAAAATTCCGGGCTCTCGATCCGACAGAGGTCATAAGCAGAGTGACCGATGTAAAATGGGACGGCAAGGAATTTACCGTCACGATGTTGGGACGGACCTTTGCGGTGGCCCATCCGGAATATTCCATCCGGGCGCTGGACGGCGGTGCTGTCCCGCCTTTGCCCACCCAAACCTTTTTGCTGCGTTATCTGCTGGAAAGCCGGGATACCCCCTGGCAGGGAAACTGGAAAACATTCCGGGAAATGCCCTGGGGCGAGCTTTATATTAAGCCCTACACCGGCAGAGTGCTGACCCGTGCCGCCTTTACCTTTGGCACACGGTTGGATGCTTTCCGGGCAGCTGCGGAAAAAATGGGCGCAAGCCCTGTAAGCCACGGAGATGCGGGTTATCTGTTCTCCTTGATCGGCAACTATCAAATACAGATCCTTGCCTGGGAAGGGGATGAGGAATTCCCGCCCAATGCCCAGGTGCTGTATTCCGATAATTTCGAGACAGGCTTTGCCCCGGAGGATCGGGTAGTGGCAGGAGATATTCTCATTTCTGCCATTAAAGGAAATATGTAATGAAAAGAGGGTGTTGCATTTTTCGCAGCACCCTCTGAAATTTCATAATTGAGCGTCAAATTTCTGTTTGACGGTGTGTAGGGGCGACCCTTGCGGTCGCCCACAAAAGGCCCCCTTGTGTAAAGGGGGCTGGCAAAAATCGGCGCTTCGGAACCGATTTTTGACTGGGGGATTGTCATTTGTCGAAACGTTACA
>JAZQDL010000011.1:0-12593 GCA_045546835.1 Faecousia sp. | reverse complement strand
AACTCCTGAACTTGAGTGAGCTTGTGGATCAGGTCTTTATAGGACCGGACGGAGCCTAAGAGTCTCAGTGCGGACATTGGAAATTCCCCAACGAAGGGCAGTATGGAAAGCAGGGTGTGGACATGACTGCCCGGTCTGATCGTGATCATTTTCTACCTCCTGTGTAATCGTTTGTATTCAGGCACTGAGACTCGCCTCCTGGCCTAAATCCAGTGCTGAAGGGGTGTGTAAAAAGTGTTGCAGCGCAAGGGTTTTTCAGCTTTTAATTTATACGTCAGTGCAACATACGTAAAAATGCTCTTTTTTACGATCCTTTTTCGTCCGTTTCCTGCAATTTTTCGTTATTTGACCTCCGTATGTTTTTCTCCTGTGTAAGCCATACACCAAACTCATTTCGGTGAACGATAAACACCTCTGTGGATTCTTCATCGCCCACCACACTGCAGTAGTAATGCCGGCACTCGAAGGGGGTATCGTCCACCAGAAAGAACATGGCTACGGCATCCACAACGGTGTTCAGTTCGATGTTGTCATGGTCCCGGTACTCCCGTTCCGGACGGTTGCGGTCATAGGTGTGCCGGAAGATCATCACACAGTCCCGGTAACGGATGGGCGGTCTTTCCCTGGCAAAGGCAGCCAAAGCTGGGTACAGGAAACCACGCAAATAGCTGCGGGGAGATTTCTCTTTCCTGGGCAGAAGGATGGGCATACGCAGATAAAACCAGCCTTCTTCTGTAAGTTTGATATCTACCGGAACGGATTCAGAGATCGCTTTCTGAGCCATCCTTTCAGCCTGTGGATGACCGGTGTGAGCAGGTAATGCTCTGGTCTTTAGGGCGACACCTTCTGAGATCTTTGCTGCAGTAACAGACATCTGCAGAGCACTCTCCAGATCCCGGCTCTCACCAATGGTGCGCAGCATCTTCAAGAGCTTCTCCGTCTCCCGGATGGTGCTATCCAGTTGCAAACGAAAATACGATTTCTCCGCCATATTGATTCCTCCTATCTAAGTCAAAAAATTGGTTTGTACCTGCAAATGGGTATGACATCTCCAAATCAAAACTGGGTTCTCTCTTATAATTACTACTGCAGGCATTAATACAGTTCCTACAATGCTTACAGTTCCTACAAGAGAAAATTACACGCGCGTTATATAGGGCAGAAAGTGCAACGCTAACTCCAGACTCATTCTGGGAAGGCGCAGTTTCCCCATACTGATTTTGCTCACGCTCCTCCAGTGCCGTAATCACACGACGGCTCTTCCACGCGGTGTAGCGGTTACCCTTTTCGTTACGAGTACCCTCGGTATGCGTATTTTTGGCACGAATAAGTATTTCGCGGAAAATACTCATAACGGCTTCTTCCTCAGGCATCTTGATCTCAGCGCAGGTAGGATAAAACCGGCTGTAGATTACACAGCCATAGGAATTAGGCAAACGGTAGAGCTGGAAACAAGTCGCATAGTCTCTAAAGAAACGCCACACCTTGGTTTTCTCCCAACCCCAGCGCTTACCCAGGGTCTCCAGGGTCAGCATAGAGCCATACTTGCCATACTGGACCACAGGTGAAAGGAAAGAAAATGCATTGCCATAGTCACGGAACACGGTGTGGCACCACAGATCCAACCAGGCATCTGCCACATCAAACTTGTAGCTTTGTTCAGCAAGACGCTCGGTGATATCTCTGGGCATGCAAAGAAACCCGTAACCGGGCGTGGCGTATACAGCGCCGTCCATGCATTCCTCACCGGTACACTCCATCACCCAATCGGTGATTTGGTAAGTTAGCAGCTTGGTCTCAGGATCCAATGTATAGGTCAGGTATCCCAGCGCCTGCAGATGATCCAGTATTTGAAAGGCTTTAGCACGGCTTCTAACGCCAAGAATGGCTTTTACACCCACGATGCCACCTGCCCACATTCCGGGCTCCACAGGGTTCTTGTGGCCGCAGTAGGTGCTAATACCCTTGCGGAAGGCTGCGCTTTCAGCAAGCTTCAGCCAATAGCCAAGCCGTCCTTTTAAATCCGGCATCTCTTTCCTGGGTAATTTGACCCACTTATACTTCCGTAAACATTTCATTGCATTTTCTCCTTTCGCGTGATATAAAAATAGCAGCTCCTGTAGTGTACAAGAGCTGCTTTATGAGGTCGCGTTTTGCATGTGGCGACGGTCGAGGATTTTATGTTTTTTGCTAACAATTTGCTAACAGGACTGTTTTGGACTATATGAAACGGCTGATATTTGCTAACACGACCTGGATTAAAAAGTTTGAAATTTCACCCGGAATTTGTACTATCTGATACTGTTTGGAACGATTAATATTAGAAAAACGGGATAATCGTTTCTCCTAAGCGGAAGGTCGGGGATTCGAATTCCTTCTGGAGTGCCACAAAAGCACGGCGTTTGCCGTGCTTTTTTCTATTGACAACTATTATACATCGTGTTATGATGTATAGCATAAGAGGAGGTATTCTATGGACATTCAGCTCAAGCGAGGGCTTTTGGATGTTTGTGTATTGGCTGCCATTCAGGATGGGGAGTCCTATGGCTACAAGATCATAAAGGATATGAAGCCATACATCGAGCTTTCAGAGTCTACTCTGTACACGATTTTAAAGCGTTTGGAAGGCGCAAATATGCTCACCGTCCGCACTGCAGAGCACGGAGGCAGGCTGCGGAAATATTACCACATTACCGGCGCAGGTCTGAAGCGGATCGAGGATTTTAAGAACGAATGGAAAGAGATCCTGTCCATTTACCGGTTTGTGACCAAGGAGGATGACAGCAATGACGAAGCTTAATTTTCTTTTAGAGCTGCACGAAAGATTATCGGGCCTGCCCCGAAACGAAGTTGAGGAGCGGATAACCTTTTATATTGAAATGATCGAGGACCGGATGGAAGAGGGTCTTTCGGAGGAAGATGCCGTTGCAGCAGTAGGATCTATCGATGAGATCGCTGCACAGATCATTGCCGACATTTCAGTTCCAAAAGAAACAAAACCTAAAAGGAAACGAAAGATGCGGGAGATCGTGCTTATCGTGCTGGGCTCCCCTATCTGGCTTTCCCTGCTGATCACTGCTTTTGCAATCGTCCTTTCCCTTTATATTTCCTTGTGGGCTGTGCTCGTTTCTCTGTGGGCTGTATTCGGCAGCCTTGCCGGTTGTGCCTTTGGAGGGGTCGCAGGCGGTGCGTGCATTGCATTGGGCGGCTACGGCTATGTTGGAATTGCTTTGATCGCCGCAGGACTTGTGTGTGCAGGATTGGCTATTTTCCTATTTTTTGGCTGCAAGGCCGCCACAAAAGGAACTGCCCGTTTAACTAAGTATTTTTTCAGGAGGTTGCGCAATGGGTAAGGTAAAAATCGGGCTGATTGCAGCTGCTATACTTGTTTTGACCGGATGTATTATTTTCGGAGGTATGATGATGGCATTAAAATGGGACTTTGGAAAGCTGTCTACCGTTCAGTTTGAGTCTAACAGCTTTACGATTGATGAGGAATTTAAGAGCATATCCATTAACGGCGGCACTGCCGATATTGTGTTTACTTCCACACAGGATGAGAACGCTTCAGTAGTTTGCTTTGAGGAAGCAAAGGCAAAGCACAGTGTTTTCGTTAAAGACGGCACATTGACCATTGTGCTGAAGGATACCAGAAAATGGTATGACCGCATTGGCATCATTTCTCATTCACCAAAAATAACGGTATATTTACCGGGTAAGCAATATGATACGCTCCACATAAAGGAAAGCACCGGCGACATTGAGATTGCAAAGGAGCTTACCTTTCAGACAATGGACATTACCTTAAGTACCGGTGATGTCACAAACTATGCATCTGCGTCTGATCTGAAGATCAAAACCACCACCGGAGATATCTATACAGAAAACATTTCCGCTGACACTGTGGAGCTTTCCGTTTCCACCGGCAAGGTAACTGCCCGTTCTATCGCCTGTGCAGGAGCTATAAAAATCAGCGTCAGCACCGGCGATGCTGCCCTTACAGATGTGGTGTGTAACGGTCTTGTTTCAACCGGAAATACAGGAGATCTGAAGCTTGAGAATGTAACCGCATCAGAAAACTTTTCCATTGTACGAACCACAGGTGATATAAAACTACAAGACTGCGATGCCGGTGCGCTCACAATCGAAACCAACACAGGCAGCGTCACAGGCAATCTGCTTAGCGAAAAGATCTTTATCACCGAAACAAGCACCGGAAAGGTGGATGTTCCGAAAACAACCACCGGTGGAATCTGTGAGATCCACACCTCAACAGGTGATATTATAATCACCGTGGGTTAACTGTTTACATTTTGTTTCGACTTTTGGAAAAATATATGCTATAATAAGAAAAAATCGGCTGAAAGACAGCCAAGAAAGGGTCGGTACATACAATGCACAATTTTTCTGAAATTACCCCTGGACTGCATCAGCTTGCTGACCTTTGCTTACGCAACAGCAGCATTGACCCCCAGGACTATGTTCGCTACGATGTAAAGCGAGGTCTGCGAGACATAAACGGCAACGGTGTGGTTGCCGGTTTGACAGAGATCAGTGAGGTCAACTCCAAGCGGATGATCGACGGAAAGCTGACACCCATTGAAGGCGAACTGTTTTACAGAGGCTACGCCATTGAGGAGATCGTCCGGGATTTCACAGAGAACCGGCGTTTCGGTTTTGAAGAAACTGCCTTTTTACTGATGTTCGGTCAGCTTCCCAATGCACAGCAATTAAAAGACTTTAATGAAGAGCTTGGTCGCTACCGTTCTCTGCCCACCAACTTTGTGCGGGATGTGATCATGAAAGCACCCAGTAAGGACATAATGAACTCTCTGGCAAGAGGTGTTCTCACAATGGCAGGCTATGACGACAACACCGATGATATCAGTCTGCCTAATGTGGTGCGCCAGTGCGTAGATCTGCTGTCTATTATGCCTCTGATCGCAGCATACAGCTATCAGGCATACGCCTACAAGGAAGGTCAGAGCCTGTATCTCCACGCCCCCAGGCCGGACCTGTCCACCGCAGAAAACATTCTGACGCTCCTGCGTCCGGACGGAGATTATACGGACTTAGAAGCCCACGTGCTGGATCTGTGCCTGGTTCTACACGCAGAACACGGCGGCGGCAATAACTCCACCTTCACCACACACGTGGTCACCAGCTCCGGCACAGATACTTACAGCTGTATGGCTGCCGCCCTTGCCAGCCTGAAAGGTCCCAAACATGGCGGTGCAAACATTAAGGTTTCCCAGATGTTTGCGGATATGAAGGAAAAAGTATCCAACTGGCAGGATGAGGGCGCGGTTGCAGATTACTTAAGAGGTCTTCTGAACAAGAAAAACTTCGATCAGTCCGGACTGATCTACGGTATGGGGCACGCAATCTATACAGTCAGCGATCCCCGCGCAAAGGTTCTTAAAGGCTTTGTGGAGCAGCTGAGTACGGAAAAGGGACTGCACGAAGAATTCGATCTGTACTGCACCGTGGAGCGGCTTGCGCCCCAGATCATTGCCGAGGAGCGGAACATTTACAAGGGTGTTTCTGCCAATGTGGATTTCTACTCCGGCTTTGTGTACGGTATGCTGAACATTCCTGTGGAGCTGTATACGCCCCTGTTTGCCATTGCCCGTACTGCCGGCTGGAGCGCCCACCGGATGGAAGAGCTGATCAATATGAACAAGATCATCCGTCCTGCCTATGTGGCAGTTCAGCCACGAGGGGTTTATGTACCCCTGTCCAAGCGGAAATAAATACCGTAAAAAGCACGACTACCAATCCCCGGTAGTCGTGCTTTTTATTGTGATTTTATTCAGAGAACAGGAAATTAACCAGCTTGGTTGCTAGAATAATAATGCCGATAATGGCAAAGATCACCAGCATACCGGTTCCCATATACTTCAGGTTTTCCAGAAAAGCCACAGGATTGAATTCCAGACCGGCGGCAGTACTTGTCAAAAAGTTCATACAATTAACCTCCCATCAGTTTGGCAGCAATGTTCAGGATAATACCGCCGGCAATAACCGATGCGATCTGACCGGAAACATTAACGCCGATAGAGTGCATCAGCAGGAAGTTCTGAGGATCTTCCTCCTGTGCCATTTTGTGGACAATACGACCGGACATAGGGAATGCAGAAATGCCTGCTGCACCGATCATCGGATTCACCTTCTTCTTAGAGAACAGGTTCAGGAATTTCGCAAACAGTACACCACCGGCTGTATCCACAATAAAGGCGATCAGGCCCAGGCCCATAATTAACAGCGTGTCCAGCTGCAGGAACTTATCTGCCGTCATATTGAATGCAACGGAAATGCCAAGGAAAATAGTGATCAGGTTAGCCAGTACATTCTGTGCAGTATCAGACAGGGAGTTAAGAACACCGCATTCCCGGATCAGGTTGCCGAACATTAAAAATCCAATCAAAGCGGTTGCCTGTGGGATAATTGCAGAAGCCACTACGGTAATAATAATCGGGAACAAAATACGGGTCAGCTTAGAAACAGACTTCTGCTCGTAAGGCATCCGGATCAGGCGTTCTTTCTTGGTGGTCAGTAGCTTGATGACCGGCGGCTGAATAACCGGAACAAGGGCCATATAGGAATAGGCTGCCACAGTAATTGCACCAACATAGGAAGAACCCAGCTTGTTGGCAACTGCAATCGAGGTAGGGCCGTCCGCAGCGCCGATAATGGCAATAGAGAAGAAATCGCGGAAATCCGGGAAGAACATACTTGCCATACACAATGTAAAGAAAATACCGAACTGGGCAGCCGCGCCGAAGAGCATCAGCTTGGGATTAGAAAGCAACGGTCCAAAATCGATCATTGCACCGATGCCAATAAACAGCAGCAAGGGAAACAGTTCGTTAGCAATACCGGCATTGTACAGCTCCTGAATAGGGCCGACCAGGGCATCGGAGAAGGGTATATTTACAAGAATCGTGCCAAAGCCCATCGGCAGCAGCAGAGAAGGTTCCATCTCTTTGGCAATGGCAAGGTACACCAGCACGCATCCGATCAGGATCATAACCAGCTCCTGCCAGCCGAAGGCCAGAAGGTTTGTATATAAAATTTCCATTGTGCTCCTCCTTATGCAAGAACCACCAGCGGTGCACCGGTGTCAACGGAAGATCCCTTGGTAACCAGCACCTGAGAAACCGTACCGGCTCTGGGTGCCATAATTTCGTTTTCCATTTTCATAGCTTCCAGCACCACCAGAACATCGCCTTCCTTGACAGTCTGACCGGCAGCCACATTGACCTTCAGGATCGTGCCGGGCATCGGTGCGTTCACAGCTTCACCTGCGCCCACGGCAACAGGAGCAGCGGGGGCAGCGGCAGGTGCTGCAGCAGGGGCAGCTGCCACAGGAGCAACCGGTGCAGGCGCTGCGGGAGCATATTGATTGAATGCATCCGCGGTCATAGGCTCACAGACTTCCACTTCCACTTCGTATTTCTTCCCGTTGAGTGTAATTTCGTATTTCATTATTCCTTGACCTCCTTAATAGAAGTAAAACGCAATTCGTTGAGGGGTTTGCCGGTCTTGTCTGCTACGATTGCCATCAGCATAGCGGCAGTTTTCGGGGAGACATCGTGCAGCTTCAGCTCGCCGGCAGAGCCGGGGGCAACCTCCTTGGGTACCTCGGCAACAGGCACAGTCTCCGCCACCGCAGGCTTATTAGAAGAAAGCTTCTTGCGGATCGCCATAATCACAACGATCAATGCAAGTACTGCAACCATAGCCAGCGCGATGTAATCCGGCTGGGTGTTTTCAACAGCAGTGAGTATCAGCATCATTTAGCTCCTTTCGCTTATTCATATTCTTTGTCGTCACCGACAGGATTACAAATACTATAGCCAACATTCACGAGATGGTCCGCCACACGCTCAAGTCCGGCAACCACAGAGGAATAATAGGGGCTGACTTCCATACTGCAATTGCCTTCCGCAAGGCGGGCAAAGTGGCTGGCAGTAAGTTCCTTTTTCATTGCGTCCACCGTTTCTTCCAGCCGTGTCAGCTCCGGCAGTTCTTCCTTATTCAGATTGTCAAAGGCATCCTTGGAGATGGCAAGCATTTGCAAGACCTCTTGGCTCATCTTCCGGATATCTGTCTGGGCATTATCGGAAAATGCGATCTTCTTGGCTGCCATCGCTGCTGCGATCTCATAGAAATTCTCTGCATGGTCGCCAATACGCTCCAAGTCATTGAGCACGTGGAAATAAGAACCGATCACCAGCTCATCGCTTTGGTCCACAGTGGAAGAAAGCTTTATGAGGAATTTTGTCAGCGCGCCGTTGGTAAAGTCGATCACAGCTTCATTTTCAACGATTTTGTCACCGTGCAGCGGCTGATTTGCATCCATAGCCGCAAAAGAAAGGGTAATGTTTTCTTCAACAAGCTGGAACATATAATCCATTTCTTTTTTCACCTGCATCAGCGCTACAGGAGGCATTGTCAGCAAGCGGTCATCGATAAACTTAAGGGTATGCACAGCTTCTGTCTGCTCTTTCTCCTTGATCACACGGCAGGAATATCCAACAAGCTGCTTTACAAAGGGCAGGAGCAAAACAGTAGTTGTCACATTGAAGACCACATGGAACACGGAAACCCGCATTTGCAGGGACATCGCATCCTCACCGGGGAACAAAGATACCAGGAAGTTGATCATCGGCTCTTTGAAGATCCAGACGATTGCCGTAAAGAACAGTGTGCCGATCACATTAAAGGTAAAGTGGATCAGCGCAACACGCTTGGAGTTGGCATTTGCACCAACAGATGCCAAAAGGGCGGTAACACAAGTACCGATGTTGGCACCAAGAACAATAAACAGTGCAAGCTCTAGGGGCAAAACACCTGCGCCAACCATTGTGATCACAACACCGGTTGCTGCGGAGGAGCTTTGGATCAGCGACGTAAAGATCACGCCCACCAAAATCAGCAGCAGAGGGAAGTCGATCACACTGAAAATGCCCTGGAACATATCTTCCACCAAAGGATTTCCAAAAGCCTGCTCACTGCTCATCACACTCAGGCCCACAAAAATCAGACCCAAGCCGCTGCACAGGAGTCCTGCAAGCTTTATTTTTTCCTTTTTGGCAAAGCCCATCATCACACCGGCAAAGGCCAGCAGATACATCAGCATATCGAAATAATCATTTTTTAGTGCAACCAGAACACCGGTAATGGTCGTACCGATGTTTGCGCCCATAATAATGGGGGTAGCCTGCATCAATGTCATAACCCCGGCATTTACTAGGCCGATCACCATAACGGATGTGGCAGATGAGCTTTGAATAATCGCAGTCACGCCTGCACCGATACCAACACCGGAGAAGCGGTTGTTGCTGATTTTTCCAAGCATTTTCTTCATTCCTTCGCCGGCGCTTTTCTCAAGGGCGTCACTTAAAAAGTTCATACCTACAATAAATACGCCTACGCCTGCAAGCAGCCAAATAAGACTTTGCAGCAACTGCATAATATCTACCATATTCTTTCTCCTTTCAAAAATACAATGTAATTAAATCCGAACTTTCCCATTCTATGTAAGTATAACATCCTTACAATTATTATACAACATTTTTCTGCAAAGAAAACGCAATTTTCTCAACAAAAAAGAGAGAGTTCAAATCGAGTCGCCTCCTTCTTTTTGACCAAATTTCAATTTATCGGACCTACCTAAAACGCACGTCATTGCGAGACCAGTTCGCAAACTGGTCGTGGCAATCTCCTGTTTAGGGAAGAAATATCATACTTTCTCACCGACGAGAAAGTATGCAAAGAGTCGCTGGGGACCTCCCGTATGGTCCTCGGACTCCCCAGACGGCCTAAGGGGGAAGCGGATCGGTTTATCCTTAAAACAGGCGTTCCTTCGCTTCCCCCTTAGGAATCCCTTTGATAAATTGTACAGAAAGAATATTTGAACTGCCCGTCAAACTGAAATTTGACGGTTTCGGCAAAAAGGTGCTGCCTCTTATGATTTTTACAAGTCATAAGAGGCAGCACCTTTGTCATTATTCAACTACGGGAAGCTTTGCAAAACTGGCGTTCAGCTCCTCGTCGGAGGGAATATAATCTGTCATTTTTCCGTCGTGGAATTTTTCATAGGACATCATATCGAAGTAGCCTGTGCCGGTCAGTCCAAAGAGAATGGTCTTCTCCTCCCCTGTTTCCTTGCAGCGGATAGCTTCGTCCATAGCCACTTTGATAGCATGGCTGCTTTCCGGTGCAGGCAGGATGCCCTCTACTCTTGCAAACGCCTCTGCTGCTGCAAACACCGCTGTCTGGGGTACGGAGATTGCCTCCATCAGGCCGTCGTCATAAAGCTGAGAAAGTGTGGGGCACATACCGTGATACCGCAGACCGCCTGCGTGGTTGGCTGCGGGAATAAAGCCGCTGCCCAGGGTATACATCTTGGACAGAGGACAGACCATACCGGTGTCGCAATAGTCATATGCATACTTGCCCCTGGTCAGTGTGGGGCAGGATTCCGGCTCAACTGCCACAAAACGGCAATCTAACTCACCTTTGATCTTCTTGCCCATAAAGGGTGCAATCAGGCCACCCAGATTGGAGCCGCCACCGGCGCAGCCGATGATGATATCCGGTTTGATATCGTATTTTTCCATTGCAGCTATTGTTTCCAGTCCAATGATCGACTGGTGGAGCATTACCTGATTGAGCACACTGCCCAGCACATAGCGGTAACCCTCCAGATTGGTGGCTGTTTCCACTGCTTCGGAGATAGCACAGCCTAAGCTGCCGGTTGTGCCGGGATGTTCCTTAAGAATTTTTCTGCCAACCTCTGTTTCCATAGAAGGAGAAGGTGTGACGGAAGCGCCGTAGGTGCGCATAACCTCCCGGCGGAAGGGCTTGAGTTCATAAGAGCCCTTGACCATATACACCTTGCAATCCAGTCCCAAATAGGAGCAGGCCATACTCAGAGCAGTGCCCCACTGACCGGCGCCGGTCTCGGTAGTGACACCCTTTAAGCCCTGCTTCTTGGCATAGTAAGCCTGGGCAATGGCAGAGTTCAGCTTATGGCTGCCGCTGGTATTGTTACCCTCGAACTTATAGTAAATCTTCGCCGGGGTCTGCAGCTTTTCCTCCAGGCAGTACGCCCGGACGAGGGGTGCAGGACGGTACATTTTGTAGAAATTTCGGATATCCTCAGGGATCTCAATATAGGGTGTGGTATCGTCCAGCTCTTGACGAATCAGCTCGTCACAGAACACACCAGCTAAGTCCTCGGCGGTCATCGGTTTATGAGTATCCGGATTCAGCAGCGGTGCAGGCTTATTAACCATATCTGCCCGCAGGTTATACCAAGCCTTAGGCATCTCGCTTTCTTCCAGATAGATTTTGTAAGGTATTTTCTTTTCCATAATACATTCCCCTTTCCGGATTTCGGGACAAACAAAAACCCTGTCCCAGTTACAGAAGCTGGGACAGGATGAAATATTCCTGCGGTGCCACCCGGCTTGGCGCAAACAAAGCGCCCACTCAATGCGTACTGACATACGCCGGCATTTGGTTACGGAGTGCCAACTCCGGCGCACATACTGCGAGATTCCCTCGGTTCTGATTGCCCTCGGAAGTCCATTGGGCATACATTCTTCTGCCGCGTTCCCACCACCGGCGACTCTCTAAAAGAAGGCAATGAATGCTTACTCACTCTTCCTCAACGGTTTAAGAAATTGTAGCACAAGCGGTCCTGTTTGTCAAGTCCTGACGGACAGTTTTCTCTACAGGGCAGACAAGATCTCACTGCAATCCTGCAGCACTAAGTGAGGCTTATCTTCCGATGCAGCCAGAATTTCCGGTGTGGTTTCCCCGCTGAGAACCAGAATTCCGGTAATGCCTGCATTGAGGCCGGATTTTACATCTGTATAGATCCGGTCACCTACTACAGCAGTTTCCTCTTTTTTATAGCCTGTATGCTCCATTGCCAGCTCCGGCATCAGGGCACTTGGCTTTCCGATCACCACGGGACGGCGGCCGGTGGCATTAAAGATCATTTCGCAGACACTGCCGCAATCGGGCACACTGCCAAACTCAGTAGGACACACAAGGTACGGATTTGTGGCAATATAAGGCAGGTCCTTACGGGTCAGCAGCAGCTTGCTTACATCCTCCAGCTTTCTAAAGGTCAGCTCTGTATCGAAGCCCATAACCACGCGTTCCATCCTGATCGAACAGAAATAGTTTAATATTGCGGATCGTCTGATTTTTATCCATCAGCGGATCTCCTTTCTCGTTAAGAACTGCCATATTGCGGTACTATTGTATCACAATATGGCAGTAAGATCAATTTTGATTCAAATCAAATTCTTGCTACACCGGTTTTCCGGGCTGCTTCGGCAACTGCCTTGGCAACGGCTGCACCCACTCTGGGGTCGAATGCCTTGGGGATGATGTAGTCTTCGCTCAGCTCCTCGTCGGAGATCAGGTTTGCCAGAGCCATAGCGGCTGCCATCTTCATCTCCTCGTTGATGTCAGAAGCACGGACATCGAAGGTGCCACGGAAGATGCCAGGGAATGCCAGGACGTTATTGACCTGGTTGGGGAAGTCGGAACGGCCGGTGGAGATCACA
>JAZQDL010000010.1:0-8859 GCA_045546835.1 Faecousia sp. | reverse complement strand
ATTATAAGGAGGGGTCTTTTTTGAGCAAAAAAAGAAATCTACTGGCTTTCGATCTGGGCGCCAGCAATGGACGTGCCATTCTGGGACAGTTCGATGGCAGCCGCATCGTTATGCAGGAGCTGCATCGGTTTGAAAACCACTACATAGAAATGAACGGCGTGTTTTACTGGGATACGCCTTATCTGTACGACCAGTTGAAAACCGGCCTGCTGAAATTCAAGCAGGGCAATTACGGTGATCTGGATGCCTTCGGCATCGATACCTGGGGCGTTGACTACGGCCTTCTGGACAAAAACGGTCAGCTGGCAGGTGTTCCCCGTTCCTACCGCCTGGGAACACAGGAAGATATTGATGCAGTAAAGGAAAAGATCCCTGCAGAAGTTCTCTACAGCAGAACGGGCATCGATACAAACCTTACCTTCAATACCCTCTATCAGCTCTACCGGAGAGTACGGGAGGAAGATCCTGCATTGCAGATCGCTGACACGATGCTGCTGACACCGGACCTTCTGGGCTATTTCCTGACCGGCGAAAAGGGTACGGAATATACCATTGCGACTACGACCCAGCTTTACGATCCCACTAACCGGGATTGGGACTGGGAGACCATCCGCCAGCTTGGACTGCCGGAGCATATTTTCACAAAGATCGACAAATCCGGAACCATCCGCGGCTACCTGCGTAAGGAGCTCTGCGAGGAGATCGGTATCAATCCGGCTGCCTTTGTGGCTGTGGGAAGCCACGATACCGCTTCTGCGGTGGCGGCAATTCCCGGTGAGGGCAGCTTTGCATTCTGTTCTTCCGGCACTTGGTCGCTGTTTGGCGCAGAAATGGATAAGCCTGACCTGAGCCCGGAAGCGGCAATCGCCGGCTTCTCCAATGAGGGTACGGTTCAGGGTGGCTTCCGTCCCCTGCGTACTATCATTGGTATGTGGATCATTCAGGAATGCCGCCGTGAGTGGCTGAAAAACGGGATCGACATCAGCTGGGACGGGGTCGTGCAGCAGGCAATGCAGGCGCAGCCCCTGCGCTCCATCATTGACCCGGATGCGCCGGAATTTTATGCCGGCGGCGATATGGAAAAGAAGATCCAGGAATTCTGCCGCAGAACGGGACAGCCTGTTCCGGAGACTGTTGGACAAGTGGCGCGCTGTGTCTATGAATCTCTGGCACTAAAATACCGTCACGCCCTGGAGGGTCTGGAAAAAATGAAGGGCCAGCGGATCGATTCTTTGAATATTGTCGGCGGACCGATCAACAACCGTTTCTTAAATCAGCTGATCGCAAACTCTCTGGACCGTCTGGTGGTTACCGGACCGGTGGAGGGCGCTGCGATGGGCAACCTCCTGACCCAGGCAATGGCTTTGGGCGACATTGAAAATATCGCAGAGCTTCGTCAGGTGGTCCGCAATTCGGAAACGGTGGAATACTGGCAGCCCAATCACTCCCAGCAGTGGGAAGATGCTTACCAAAAACTTCTTAACTTACTGAAATAAAGGAGAAATTGTTATGAGCGTAGATATGACCAAATGGGCGCAGATCGCCAAGGAAAATGTTCACAAAAGACCCGCAGGCAGCGGCCGCCTTGCCGGTAAGATCACCATCGTCACCGGTGCGGCACAGGGCTTCGGCAAGGGCATTGCCGAGGAGCTTTACAAGGAAGGCGCAACCATCATCGTAGCAGATATGAACCTGCCCCTTGCCCAGCAGGTAGCCCAGGAAATGGGCGAGCGCGCTTGCGCAGTAGCCGTTAATGTGTCCGACGAAGAGAGCGTTGCAAATATGGTCGCTGAGACTGTTGAGAAGTTCGGCGGTCTGGATATTCTGGTGGCAAACGCCGGCGTTGTCCGTTCCGGTCCTCTTGCTGTGTTTGAAAAGAAGGATTTTGAATTCGTTACCGCGATCAACTATACCGGTCTGTTCCTGTGCTGCAAGTATGCTGCGATCATTATGCAGGCACAGCACGAGGCAGATCCTGAGGCAATGTACGACATTATCGCAATGTCCTCCAAGTCCGGTCTGGAAGGCTCCAATAAGAACTTTGCTTATGCAGGCTCCAAGTTCGGCGCGATCGGTCTGGTGCAGAGCTTCGCCCTGGAAATGACCGCTTATAATGTAAAGGTCAATGCTATTTGCCCCGGTAACTACCTGGACGGTCCTCTGTGGAGCGACCCGGAGCGGGGACTGTTCGTTCAGTACCTGCAGGCAGGCAAAGTCCCCGGTGCAAAGACTGTGGAGGATGTGCGCCGGTTCTATGAGGCAAAGGTGCCTATGAACAGAGGCTGTCTGCCTATCGATGTTGCCCGTGCGGTGATGTACTGCGTGGAGCAAAAGTACGAGACCGGTCAGGCGATCCCCGTCACCGGCGGTCAGGTTATGCTGAACTGATTAGGAGCGGCTATGATCGACATTACAATTCTTGATAAACTGAACGCACCCACCAAGCAGGAAAGACTTGCGAACTTGAAAGCCATCCTGCCGGAAACGGTGTTCCCCCCGGAAGTTCCGGAGTATATCAACAATCACATTCATACTACATATTCTTTCTCTCCCTATTCTCCCACAGCGGCTGTTTATGCAGCCCGGATGGAGGGGCTGTGTACCGCCGGTATTATCGACCACGATTCCATTTCCGGCGCAGAGGAATTCCTGGAGGCTGCCGAGTTGATCGGTATGCCTGTGACCATCGGTATGGAGTGCCGGGTGTCTATGGACGGTACACGGCTGGAGGGCAGACGGACAAACAATCCGGATCAGGTGGGTGTCAGCTATATGACTATCCAGTCTGTGCCCCACGACAAAATTGATACCCTGACTGAGTTCTTCCGTCCCTACCGTGCTGCCCGGCACGCCCGGAACCGGGAAATGATCAGTAAAATCAATGAGCTGATCCCGGAAGCAAAGCTTGACTATGACAAGGATGTGCTGCCCCTGTCTATGGCGCAGGAGGAAGGCGGCGTTACCGAGCGCCACCTGATGTATGCACTGGCATTGCGGCTGATGGAGGTGGTAGGCAAGGGCGAAGGAATGGTGCAAAAGCTGGGTGCTTTAGGCTTGACCCTTTCCGAAAAGCAGGAAAAGCAGATGCTGGATACCGAATATCCTTTCTATGCTTACGACCTGTTGGGAATTCTGAAAAGCGCTTTTGTCCCCAAGATCTTTATCGATGCCACTAATGAATGTCCCAAGCTCCCTGATGTGGTTGCCCTTTGCAAAAAGGTGGATGCTTATCTTTGCTACGCCTACCTGGGCGATGTGGGGGACAGTGTCACCGGCGATAAGAAAGCACAGAAATTCGAAGACGACTATCTGGAGGATGTCTTTGAATGCTTAAAAGAAGAGGGTGTAAAGGCAGTTACCTATATGCCCACCCGCAACACAGAAGCGCAGCTAAATCGGCTGAGAGCGTTGTGCGACCGGTACGGAATGTTCCAGATCTCCGGCGAGGATATCAATACGCCCCGGCAGAGCTTTGTGATCAAGGCAATGGAAAATCCTGTGTTTGCAAACCTGATCGAAGCTACCTGGAAGCTGATCGAACACGAAAAAAATTAATGGAGGGAAACATTATGAAAATGAAAGCAGTAAGAATTCACGGCAAAATGGACCTGCGTATGGACGAGGTGACTTTGCCGGAGGTTGGTCCGGACGATGTTCGTATCCGTGTGGTGTCCGACAGCCTGTGTATGTCCAGCTATAAGGCAGCTGTTGAGGGCGGCGACCATAAGCGCGTGCCCGATAACTGTGACGAGAACCCCACCATCGTTGGTCACGAGTTCTGCGGTGATATTGTAGAAGTGGGCGAAAACTGGAAGCATAAGTATAAGGTGGGCGATAAGTTCGTTATCCAGCCTGCCCATTTCCATAAGGGCAGCCAGATGGCACCCGGCTATTCCTACAGCTACTGCGGCGGCAATGCCCAGTACGGCAATGTTCCCATCGAGACTCTGCTGGAGAATTGCTTGCTGCCCTACGAGTCTGATACCTACTACTATGGCTCTCTGGCTGAGCCTCTGAGCTGCGTCATCGGCACATTCCACGCAATGTACCACACCAAGGCAGGTTCTTATGTCCACGAAATGGGCATTAAGGAAGGCGGCAAGATGGCGCTGCTGGCATCCGTCGGTCCTATGGGTCTGGCTGCTATCGACTACGCCATCCACTGTGACAGAAAGCCCTCCTTACTGGTTGTCACCGATATTGACGAGGCAAGACTCACCAGAGCTGCTTCCATCTACACCGTTGAGGAAGCAAAGAAAAACGGCATCGAGCTGCACTATGTAAACACCCGTATGGAGAACGCCACCGAATACCTGCGCAGCCTGACCGGCGGCACCGGCTATGACGATGTGGTCTGCTTTGCTCCTGTGAAGCCTGTTATCGAGCAGGCGGACGATATTCTGGGCTTTGACGGCTGCCTGAACTTCTTTGCAGGTCCTACCGACTCCCAGTTCAAAGCACCCTTCAACTGGTACAATGTCCACTACCTGTACACCCATGTGGTTGGTACCTCCGGCGGTAATACCAACGATATGCAGGAAGCCATCGCAATGATGAATGCCGGCAAGCTCAACCCCTCTGCACTGGTCACCCATATCGGCGGTCTGAATGCAGTTGTGGACACCACCCTGAACCTGCCCAAGATCCCCGGCGGCAAGAAGCTGATCTACACCCAGATCGACCTGCCTTTAGCTGCGATCTCTGATTTCGAGGAGCTGGGTAAGACCGATCCAATGTTTGCAGAGCTGGATCGCCTGTGCAAGGCAAATAACGGCCTGTGGAATCCGGAAGCAGAAAAGTACCTGCTGGCAAACGCAAAAGCAATCTAAAATGATATCACAAAGGGCGCGTGCGATGCACGCGCCCTTTAGCCTTCCTCCTGGGGGAAGGTGGCAAAAAAATCTTCGATTTTTGACGGATGAGGAAAGGAATGTAGGGAACGGCCTGCGTGCCGTTCCTTTGTTGAAATTTTCCTGTATGGCGGCGGGAGCAAGCCCCCGCCCTACACGCATCTATCGATCACACCATGTCATTGCGGACCCGTCCCCTACGCAGGTCGCAATCTACACGCATTGAATGCACCACTATGAACGAAAGCGCCCCCACCTGGCCCCCTCTGAGGAGGGCGCCCTTGTGGCTGGAAATAAACAATTGCCGGGGGCAATTGCACATTATAACAACCTGAGCAAAGGGCAGCGGTCTGCAGAAAGCGAGACTGCTTTGTCAGGCGATGCTTTTGCAGGGCACTGCAACCCGGGGTTTCCTATTCTAATTTTTCTCTCCTTCCGTCAAAAATCGGTTCCGAAGTGCCGATTTTTGCCACCGCCCGTTTGCGGTGCCCTATAAAATCATCGGGCTTACGCTTTTCCTCGATTTTATAGACCGCTGCACATGCTTATGCTTTGCTTTATCTGCCACCAGCAGCGCAGAGCAACGCGGCCTCATCAGAGGAAGGCTCTGGCGGGTGCGTACTTTCATAGAAATGACACAGAAGACAGATCGCTGGACGTGTTTTACGAAATTGCCTGATAAATAGAAATTTAACGAAAACTGGAATATTGCTTGCCCGGGATAGGGGAGAAACCCTTGGCATCTGCCAGCTGAGATACAGTTACAAACCGGAAACCTTGCTCTGTAAGCTCGTCCACGATCAGCAGCGCAGCTTCTACGGAACTGGTGGACATATCGTGCATCAGGATAATATCTCCGTCCTGCACGTGCTCGAGCACCTCTTTTTCAATAGCGGAAGCGTTATTTGTTGCCCAATCCCGGGGATCGACAGACCAGTATGCCAGGGAGAGCCCCAAAGAGGATGCTGCGCTGCAGGTACATTTACTGCAAGTGCCACCGGGACAGCGCAGAAAAGAAGCCTCACAGCCATCCGGAAGAAAAGCAGCAGCTTTTTTCAGTTCCTGCAGCACATCTATCGGACACATATTTTGCATAGGCTTATGGCTGTAGCCGTGCAGACCGATCTCGTGTCCTTCCCGAAAAATTCGCTCAGTCAGCATCGGGTCCTGCTCCATACGGTAGCCGCAAAGGAAAAAGGTAGCCTTAGCATTTCTTTCTTCAAGTCCCTCCAGCAGCTTTCGGGTATATCGACCGGAAGGACCGTCGTCAAAGGTCAGCGCAACCAGCTTTTCTTCCTGTGTCCCTTCTACCGGGATACACAGCAGGCTCAAGCATAAAAACAAAGCGAAAATCCGTTTCAAGCTAACCACACCTTTGACAAAATTCTAAGCTTACTGTTCCCAAAAATGTAAGCACCATAACAGGAGAAATTATCCACCTTAAAAGTCGCTGCATATAAACGCACATTTTGGAACGGCATACAGGCTGTTCCCTGCGAAAGAAAAAAGAAAAATTTCCCATAAAAGGTATTGACAAAAACAGGAAAGGGGAGTATGATATGTAGGCAGTTAGCAATGGCTAACAACAGAGGTGATACTATGAACTTGACCAAAGTACAGGAAGGAAAAGAATATATTATCGAGCGGATCGAGACGGATGATGAGGAGCTCAACAGCTTTTTATTTTCCCTGGGATGCTACAGCGGTGAGCCGATCACAGTTGTTTCCCGCCGCAGGGGAAGCTGTACGGTCTCTATCAAGGACGCAAGATATAACATCGACGATCAATTGGCGCAGGCAATTGTCGTTTTTTAACCGCGGAAAAGCGGAAAGCTGTTCCGCCTTTTCTTGTGAACGTAAGTTAGCATAGACTAACCAAACCTTATCAGGAGGACTCTTATTTATGAGAATTGCTTTTGCAGGCAATCCAAATAGTGGCAAAACCACGATGTATAATGCCCTGACCGGCCGTAATGAAAAGGTAGGCAACTGGGCAGGTGTTACAGTTGATAAAAAGGAAGCGCCCATTAAGAAGGCATACGCCGGTGATCTGGAGCTGATTGCCGTAGATCTTCCCGGTGCGTATTCTATGTCTCCCTTTACATCGGAAGAGAGCATTACAAGCACTTATGTGAAGAACGAGAAACCGGATGTGATCATCAACATCGTGGATGCGACCAATTTAAGCCGGTCTTTGTTCTTTACCACACAGCTTTTAGAGCTGGGTGTGCCGGTTGTAGTTGCACTGAACAAGACGGATATCAACGAGAAAAAGCAGACTGACATCGATGGGGCGCTGCTAAGCCAAAAGCTTGGCTGCCCGGTAGTGGAAACCGTTTCTACCCACGCCGAGGGTCTGCAAGAGCTGGTGGCGGCTGCCGCTGCACTGGACGGCAAGGAGCAGACTGCACCCTACGATCAGGGCGTAGTGGATCTGACCGACAAGAAAGCCGTAGAAGCGGCAGACCGGAAGCGGTTTGCATTTGTCAATAAGATCGTAAACAAGGTTGAGACCCGTAAGGTCCTGACAAAGGACAAAAATGCCCAGGATGCAGTGGATGCAGTCCTGACCAATCCCTTTGCCGGCATTTTAATCTTTGCGGCAGTGATGTTTCTGGTGTTCCAGATCTCTCAGGCTTGGGTCGGCCCTTGGATCGCCGACTGGATGGTGGGATGGATCGATGCCTTTAAGCAGTGGGTCGCAGGTGCGCTGGCGGGCGGAAACGACTTCCTGGCTGCCTTACTTACAGAAGGCATTATCGGCGGTGTCAGTGCGGTTATCGGCTTCCTGCCGCTGGTTATGGTTATGTATTTTATGATCTCCCTGCTGGAGGATTGCGGCTATATGGCACGGGCAACTGTGGTTCTGGACCCCATTTTCAAGAAGGTGGGTCTGTCCGGCAAGTCTGTGATCCCCTTTATCATCGGCACTGGCTGTGCCATTCCCGGTGTTATGGCTGCTCGCACCATCCGAAACGAGCGGGAGCGCAATGCAGCGGCTATGCTCACACCCTTTATGCCCTGCGGCGCAAAGCTGCCAGTGATCGCCCTGTTTGCAGGTGCTTTCTTCGGGGATGCTTCCTGGGTGGGCACACTGATGTATTTTGTGGGCATTGTGCTGATTTTGCTGTGTGCTCTGTTGGTGAACAAGATCGCCGGTCATAAGAATCGCAAATCCTTCTTCATCATTGAGCTGCCTGAGTATAAAGCACCTTCTGTAAAGCGTGCCTTTATGGATATGTGCAGCCGCGGCTGGGCATATATCGTCAAGGCAGGCACGATCATTTTGCTGTGTAATGCAGCAGTGTTTGTTATGCAGTCCTTTGACTGGAGCTTTTCTTTGGTAGGGGAGGATGCTGCCCACACTTCTATTCTGGCAACCATCGCAACACCCATTGCTTCAATCTTGGTCCCGGTTATCGGCATTAAAGCCTGGCAGATGGCAGCTGCGGCGGTCACCGGCTTTATCGCAAAGGAAAATGTGGTGGGCACACTGGCTGTGTGCTACAGCATTTCCAATCTGATCGACACAGATGCACTGGAGCTGGCAGAAGGTGCAGGTACAGAGGTGGCGGCAATCTTTGGAATTACAAAGGCTGCAGCACTGGCATACCTGATGTTTAATCTGTTCTCACCCCCTTGCTTTGCTGCAATCGGCGCAATGAACAGTGAGATCAAGCAGAAAAAGTGGCTGTGGGGCGGCATTTGCCTGCAGCTTGCAGTGGGCTATACCATCGGTTTTGCGGTTTATCAGATCGGCACGCTGATCACTACCGGCTCTTTGGGTGCAGGCTTTACAGGTGGCCTAATCGCTGTGCTGGCTATGGCTGCAATCATGGTTTATCTGTGCGTTAATGCGGACAAAAAGGTGAAAGCCGAGTATGCCGTGAGCGGTAAGTGATATGGAAGATTTGATTCTTATCTTAATTTTGACGCTGATCTTAGGTGGCGCAGCATTGTACATCTATAAAGCAAAAAAGAAGGGCAGAAAATGTATCGGCTGCCCGGA
>JAZQDL010000009.1:0-47215 GCA_045546835.1 Faecousia sp. | reverse complement strand
ATGCCATCGCCCGGGAAGTGTACGAAGAACTGGGTGTCCGGATCCCAAAGGATGCCTTTACCAAGCTGAAGGTCTACGACAACCCCGGCCGCATCGCCGCCTTCCGGGACGGCAGCATCTGGCGGATGGTGATCGTGATGTACGGCTACGAATTTACGGAAGAACCGAACATGCGTATCAGCGCCGAATCCAAGGACCTGCGGTTCTTTACGAAAGAGGAAATCGGGTCTATTGAAATCGCCGTCACCCACCGGGATATCGTGGAGGAACTGTTTGTGAACGGAGAATGAATAATCCGCAAAGGAATATACAATTTTTGAAATAATACTTGTATATTCATCGAAAGTATGCTAATATACATGCTGACGGCGCAGTATCCTAGTCGGAGTGACCATTTTCCAGGAAGGGCCTAAAAATCCTTTGAAGGGCACAGCGATGAAGGCCCTGGTGTCTGCTTTTTACGCCCAGTTTAGGGTGGATGCTGGGGGTTAAGGATCCCGGGCGCGCTCCAATGGCATGGAGCATACGACCCGGCTTCCGCGGAGACCCGGTGTTGTGTGACGAAGTTGAGAACTCCAAGTTTTGGAAGCCTCTTCGCACACGAGCTGGGTATGAACCTGCAAGGCGGTGCGCAGAATCGCGTGCTGCGTGCAGTGTAGCCTGCCTTGAGTGAGTATGCGGGGAAAGAGGACAAACAGATGCCTGTTGTGGCCAGACGGTGGCTGTTATTGCTTCTGGAAACCATCCTTGCAAAAGAGGCTAAGAGCCGAAACGCTTCGCTGTGGAAAACACCTAGGCTGTCGTAACTGGGCAGACAGGGGATTACAGTACGGACTAAGTGGCAATCGGGTATATATGTTGGTGACACATATGCGGACAGATCAAACGGAAACGGCCTGTGCGGCAACGGCAGGTTCTGTCCGGGGAAAACCAACCCGACCTAAGCCGTAAGATTTATCCTGTTTGCTGCCGTCACTTAAAATATATTAAAGGGGATAATTCCTTTGTCTAAATCAGACCCATCTGCGTCCAGGAAAGAACGCGGAAAAACGATCCTTTGGGTCGTTAAAATTTTTATTATCACGATTTTGGTATCCGGAACGATTTCCTATGTTTCCGATGCCATTATGGCAGCCAGTACGATGGTTGTCGCATTCTTGATCCTGCTGACAATTATTTTTATCGGCATTATTTTTGATGTGATCGGTGTGGCAGTAACTTCTGCTGACGAAAAGCCGTTTCATTCTATGGCAGCGCGAAAGGTTCCGGGGGCTCAGGAGTCTATCTGGCTTTTGCGCAACGCTGAGCGAGTCAGCTCCATCTGTAACGATGTTGTAGGTGACATTTGCGGCGTTATTTCTGGTTCTGCATCTGCTACCATAGCCGTTTTGGTTATGAATCATATTGAATTTTCCCGGGAGCAGTTCGTTGTTCTTTTGATGTCTGCGTTGGTTGCTGGTCTGACCGTTGGCGGCAAGGCAATCGGTAAGACATTTGCGATCCGTTCCTGCACAAATATAGTTCAGAATGTAGGTAAATTGATATGGTGTATAACACATCTTTCTGAACTGTTCCGAAAGAAAAATAAGTAAGGTCGTGTTGCCTGTGAGTATATTAGAGAGTATCTATGGCCACCAGAACCTAATTGAATTGGATGCGCACCAACGATGTGTGCTCTGTGATGAGCTTCGGGATCACTTGATCGCAAGTGTATCGAAAACCGGTGGTCACGTGGCATCTAATTTGGGTGTTGTGGAATTGACCGTGGCAATAGAAACCGTGTTTGACACCCAAAAGGACCGCCTGGTATTTGATGTAGGTCACCAGTCTTATATCCATAAGCTGCTGACAGATCGCCGGGCGGCATTTAACTCATTGCGCCAATTTGGCGGAATTGCCGGTTTTCCCAAGCCTGCTGAGAGCAATTCGGATGCCTTTGTCGCTGGACACGCATCCAGCTCCGTATCCATCGCGCTGGGCATGGCGAGAGCAAGAACGCTTCAGGGTGAGGATTATCATATTCTCGCATTGATGGGTGACGGTGCTGCTACCGGTGGTATGGCCTACGAAGGACTGAACGATGCAGCCGTCAGCGGCGAACCTATGATTATTATTCTCAACGATAATGAACTGTCCATTGACCGAAATGTGGGTGGCATGGCGTCCCATCTTCGTCAGCTTCGTACAAAAAAGAAGTATTTAGGCATTAAACAGAAATACAGAAATTTCTTAAATAAACTTCCGGGCGGTAAGTGGATTTACCGGGTCACCCATAATCTAAAGGACCGGCTGCGTCGTATGCTGATCGCACCCACCATTTTTGAGAGTATGGGCTTTACTTATCTTGGTCCGGTTGACGGACACGATACGGAAAATCTGATCTCTCTGCTGCAAAGGGCAAAGGAGCTAAACCGTCCTGTTGTTCTTCACGTAGTGACACAGAAGGGCAGAGGCTATGCGCCCGCACAGGAGCATCCCAAGCTGTTTCACGGGATCGGTGCATTTGACCCGGTTACCGGAGAACCGCTGAAAAAAGGTGGAGATACCTTTTCTGCAAGCTTTGGCCGTACGATTGTGGAACTGGCTGAGAAGTGCAGCAAGGTCTGCGCGATTACTGCGGCAATGCCCGGCGGCACAGGCTTACTGGAGTACAAGGCACAGTATCCGGATCGTTTTTTTGATGTGGGTATTGCAGAGGAACACGCAGTTTCTATGGCAGGCGGTCTGGCAAAGCAGGGAATGGTGCCTGTGATCGCACTGTACTCTACATTTTTACAGCGTGCGTATGATATGATCCTGCAGGATATCTGTATGCTTAACCTTCACGCGGTTTTTGCAATTGACAGAGCCGGTCTTGTGGGGGAGGACGGAGAGACCCATCACGGAATTTACGATATGGGCTTTCTTCGGCAAGCGCCGAATATGACGATCCTTTGCCCTGCCTCCCTACAGGAGCAGTCGGATATGCTGCGCTGGGCTGTTATGGATCACGACGGGCCTGTCGCAATTCGTTATCCTCGCGGTGGAAACAGGAGTTATGATGATTCTGCCTGGGGTGGTAAATTGGATGTTGCCTGTCATCGTAAAGGCCGTGATGTGACCATTATTTGTTACGGAACGATGCTTCAAAATGCAATGGATGCAGCAGCACGCCTTTCTGAACAAGGTGTGGAAGCAACCGTTTTACGTTTATTGTCTGTAAAACCACTTCCTGTCGACGGTGTTCTGGAACATATGGCACAGGGGATGCCTGTGGTAATCGTGGAGGAAGTGAGCGGTAATTGCGGCATTCGGGATGCCCTTGCATATAAATTGAGAAAACAGAATCCTGACTGCTGTGTTGCAGGATTGGATCTGGGAGATCGATTCATTCCCCACGGCTCTGTTGATACACTATATGATCATTGCGGACTCAGCGGAGAAAAAATAGCGGAATTTGTGCAGGAGGTGCGCAGTAAGTGAAAGTCAAGAAAAGACTGGATGTGCTTCTGGTAGAGCAGGGTCAAGCCGACACGCGCACCAAGGCACAGGCTATTATTATGAGCGGTCTTGTGTATGTAGACGGACAGAAGGCTGATAAGCCGGGTACTTCCTATGAAGAAGCTGTGCAGATCGAGGTGCGCAGCGGTGGCTGTCCCTATGTCAGCAGAGGCGGATTGAAGCTGGAAAAAGCACTCAAAGATTTTGGGGTTGATCCCACAGGTTATGTTTGCAGCGATTCCGGTGCATCTACCGGTGGATTCACAGATTGCCTGCTTCAGCAGGGGGCAAGCAAAGTCTTTGCAATCGATGTAGGCTACGGACAGCTGGATTGGAAGATCCGCTCCGATCCCCGTGTGGTGGTGATGGAGCGCACTAATGTGCGCTATGTAACCCCAGAGCAGCTAGGTGAGCCTTTGGATCTATCCGTGGTTGATGTAAGCTTCATCTCTCTGAAGATCGTTCTTCCTGTTATCAAAACCTTCCTGAAATCGGACGGTCAGGTCTTGTGCCTGATCAAGCCTCAGTTTGAGGCTGGAAAAGAGAAGGTTGGCAAGAAGGGTGTCGTACGGGAGCCTGAGACCCACAAAGAAGTACTTGACAATTTTGTGGCACTTGCCAATGAATTAGACTTTAACATTCTGGGACTGACTTTTTCCCCAGTAAAAGGCCCGGAAGGAAATATTGAGTTTTTAGGGCATCTGACACTGGCAGATAAACCTGGTATTCAGCCGGATACTGCCGCGGTCGTTACTCAGGCCCACGAAACACTGAAGGGATAAGAATAATGGAGAAGGTTATTTTAACGCCTAACCCCTATCGGGACAAAGATTTCAGGACACTGCGGGAAGCAATGCGCGTCCTGAAGGAAAATAATATTGAAACAAGGGTTTGTTTGCCTTTTATGGTGGACAAGAACTGCGTACTGCCAAAGGATATATACTTTTCCAGGCTGGATCGGGAATTGCCCGGCGCTTCTATGGTAATCTGTTTTGGCGGTGACGGCACGATTCTCCATATGTCCAAGTCAGCAACCCGGAACAATGTACCGGTACTGGGTGTAAATATCGGCACGATGGGCTTTATGGCAGAGCTGGAAAGCGAAGAAATGTCACTTCTGTCCCGTATTGCAACCGGTGAATATTCCATCGTAAACCGTATGATGCTGGATGTTACAGTTATGCGTGACCGGGACATTATTTTCCACGATATTTGCCTGAATGATGCTGTAATTACGAAAGGTGCGATTGCCCGCATTATTCATACAGCGGTCAGCTGTGACGGCGTTCAGGCAATGGAATGCGGCGGCGACGGTGTGATTGTGGCGACGCCTACCGGATCAACTGCCTATAGCCTGTCTGCCGGCGGTCCGATCATTGAACCAGAGGCTCACAGTATTTTGATTACACCTATCTGCGCCCACGATGTGGTCAGCCGCAGTATGGTTGCGTCCGATAAACGGGTTATCAATGTAAAATTGACGCAGAATGCCCGTCAAAATGCCTTTTTATCCGTTGACGGTGGAAAGGCACTGAAAATCGTTATGGGCGATACCATAACGATCAAAAAGTCTAATTTTGTAACAAGACTGGTGCGCCTGAAGGACCGCAGCTTTTACGATGTGGTCAATCATAAATTCAGAATCGTTTGAGGTGAGATAGTTGAAAAGTCAAAGACAAGCCAAAATTATGGAGATCATTTCCAATCGCAACGTGGAAACCCAGGAACAGCTCCTTGCTGCCCTTCAGGAGGAAGGCTTCCGAGGAACACAGGCAACGATCTCCCGGGATATTAAAGAACTTCGCATCGTCAAGGAATTGACCAGCCTGGGGACCTACCGCTATACAACATCCTCTACGGAGATCAGCGGTTCGTTTTCTTCCAGACTGAATACTATTTTCCGGGAATGCGTGATCGGCTACGATTATGCGCAAAATATTATCGTCATCCGTACATTGCCGGGTCTTGCATCCGCAGCCGGTTCGGCAATCGATGCAATGAATTTGCACGCAATTGTTGGTTCGTTAGCAGGTGATGACACGGTTATGGTGATTATGCGTGACAGCAATGCGGCGGCAGCTTTCTGCGGCGAGATTAAGAATTTGCTGAACAGAGACTAAGGGAGGGATAAGGCGTGCTGAGCCTTCTGCATATTGAGAATATTGCGGTCATTGAGTGCGCCGACATTTCCTTTGACGCAGGCTTTAACATTCTGACCGGTGAAACCGGTGCCGGTAAATCCATCGTGATCGATGCCATCAGTGCTGTTCTCGGTGAGCGTGCCTATCGGGATATGATCCGCACCGGAAGTACCAAAGCAGCTGTTCGTGCTGTATTTACAGATGTTCCGGAGCTCGCGTGGTTCTCTGAAAACGGCGTACCTTATGATCCGGAAACGATGATCCAGAGAGAAGTATATATGGACGGAAAGAATGTTTGCCGGGTCAATGGGACACTAATAACGGTTTCGATTTTACGCAAACTGGGCGCACAGCTTATCGATATTCATGGTCAGCACGATTCTGCGTCTTTATTTGATGAAAATAATCACCTTACATTTCTTGACTCCTTTGCAGGCAATAGCAGTCTTCTGCAGGAATACGCCCAGCACTATGATGCGGTATCTCAGCTGCGCGATCAGATCGACCGGATGACAATGGACGAGGGCGAAAAGCTGCGCCGTATGGAGACCCTTCGATACCAGATCGAGGAAATTACTAAGGCAGATCTCCGTATTGGTGAGGACGAAGCGCTGGAAGATCGAAGAAAGATCCTGCAAAATGCAGAAAAACTTAGCGATGGGATTCACACTGCGGTTGAGCTTCTTTACGGTGGCGATGATACAGACGGTGCGGCAGAACTTCTTTCGGAAGCGGAGCGGGAAATGTCGAAGCTCTCCCGATATACAGATGCCTACGATACTATTCGTGAAAAGCTGGCTGATCTTATGTATCAGGTTCAGGATGTGGCTGAAGAAGTACGGGATGCCAGAGACGACCTTTCTTATTCAGCCGATGAATTGGAACAAATTGAAGCGAGGCTGGATGTGATCCATCGGCTTCGCCGGAAATACGGTGCAACTTGCGAAGATATTCTTATATATCTGGAAAATGCCAAGCAGGAGCTTGATGAAATTGAATTTGCGGACGACCACCTTGAAAAGCTGAAGAAGAAGCTGGAACAGGCGGAAAAGACCGCTTGGGATGTTGCCTATAAACTTCGTGAAAACCGCAATGCCGGCGCACAGCGTCTGTCGAAGCGTATTCTTTCGGAACTGGCACAGCTGGATATGCCAAAGGTACAATTCTCTTGTGAATTTACAGAAACCGGCTTGACACCAAACGGAGCTGACACAGTTGCATTCTATATGTCTGCCAATGTGGGCGAGGCATTAAAGCCTTTGAGTAAAGTGGCATCCGGCGGTGAGCTTGCCCGGATTATGCTGGCTATTAAGAATGTGCTGGCGGAACAGGATATGGTTGCCACACTCATTTTTGATGAGGTTGACACCGGCGTTTCCGGAAGGGCTGCCCAAAAGGTCGCGGAGAAACTTTTGAGCGTTGCAGCTACCAAGCAGGTTCTGTGTGTGACCCATTTGCCACAGCTGGCTGCGTTGGCACAAACCCACTTGCTGATTGCAAAAGATGTGCGGGATGAGCGTACATACACCACTGTTACACCCCTTAATTTTGAGGGTAGAAAGAAAGAGCTTGCCCGTATGATCGGCGGTGCAAACATTACAGAAACCACACTTTTAAGCGCAGAAGAAATGCTGCGTTATGAATAAAGAACAATGGAGGACACACAAATGAAACTGTACGACGAATTAGTGGCTCGTGGGCTGATCGCTCAAGTTACCAATGAAGAAGAAATTCGCGAAATGATCGACAATGGCAAAGCCACTTTTTATATTGGATTTGATCCTACAGCTGATTCCTTGCACGTAGGTCACTTTATGGCACTTTGTCTGATGAAGCGCCTGCAGATGGCAGGCAATAAGCCCATTGCCCTGATCGGCGGTGGTACGGCTATGATCGGTGACCCCTCCGGCAGAACTGATATGCGCTCTATGATGACTGTAGAGACTATCCAGCACAACTGCGACTGCTTCAAAAAGCAGATGGAGCGGTTCATAGAGTTTGGGGAAGGTAAGGCGCAGATGGTCAACAATGCTGACTGGCTGCTGGATCTGAACTATGTGGATGTGCTCCGCGAAGTGGGCGCTTGCTTCTCCGTGAATAATATGCTTCGTGCTGAGTGCTATAAGCAGCGTATGGAGAAGGGCCTCAGTTTCCTGGAATTCAACTATATGATTATGCAGTCCTATGACTTTTACCATCTGTATCAGCACTATGGCTGTAATATGCAGTTCGGCGGTAACGACCAGTGGAGTAATATGCTGGGCGGTACAGAGCTGATCCGCAGAAAGCTGGGCAAGGATGCCCACGCAATGACCATTACACTGCTACTCAACTCAGAAGGCAAGAAGATGGGTAAGACCGCTTCCGGTGCGGTCTGGCTTGATCCCAACAAGACTGCTCCTTATGATTTCTACCAGTATTGGCGTAATGTTGAGGATGCAGATGTGCTTAAGTGTATTCGTATGCTGACCTTCCTGCCTTTAGAGCAGATCGACGAAATGGACTCCTGGAAGGATGCTCAGCTGAATACTGCCAAGGAAATCCTTGCTTATGAGCTGACCAAGCTTGTCCACGGCGAAGAGGAAGCAAACAAGGCACAGGCTGCTGCAAAGGCTCTGTTTATGGGCGGCGGTGATGATGCAAATATGCCTACCACTGAAATTTCTGCCGACCAGCTTGCTGACGGCAAGATCGGCATTCTGAATCTGATGGTTGCCTGCAAACTTGCCGGTTCTAACGGTGAGGCAAGACGGCTGATCCAGCAGGGCGGTGTATTTGTAAACGACGAGAAAGTACCGGACCACACCTTCAGTGTCACAGAGGATGACCTGAAAACAGGCGTTAAGCTCCGCAAGGGCAAGAAAGTATTCCATAAGGCAATTTTAGTATAAAATATTTGATCCGCGTATCTGCAATTTCGCAGGTACGCGGATTTAAGGTTCTTATTGAAAGTAGATGCTGCATTTCATATGCCATCTAACATAGTTGTACGTAGGGGCGGATGCCCACATCCGCCCAATAAATATTGCGTTTATTGATGGTTGATTTGGGACGATGTGGGCATCGTCCCCTACAAATATTTATCAACATTGTGCGTTTCACACATTGCATCTTTAATAAAAAATGCTTCCAATCGCTTTTTATTTTCCGGTGTCAGTTCTGTCAATGGTAGTCTACAGCTGCCACAATCGTAGCCTAAGTAGCGCATTGCTGCTTTTACCGGAATGGGGTTGACCTCGCAGAACAGCAGCTCTACGAGTGGTTGAAGCTGGCATTGCAGGCTGGCTGCAGTATTGAAATCACCAGCCAGTGCCGCATTTGCCATATCTGCTGTTTCTCTGGGACAAACATTGGAAAGAACTGAGATCACACCCAGCGCACCCAAAGACATTGCCGGAACGATCAGGTCATCGTTTCCGGTCCAGATCGAAAAACGGCTGCCGCAGGCGCACCGGGTTTTAGTGATTTTGGTAATATCTGTGCTTGCCTCTTTCACACCCACAATATTCGGCACTGTACTGAGCTTTGCATAGACCGGCACAGAAATATCTACCCCAGTTCTTGTGGGTACATTATATACAATAATGGGCAGGCTGACCGCCTGCGCTATGGAGCGGTAGTGGACATACAATCCGTCTGGTGTTGCTTTGTTGTAATAGGGAGTTACCATCAGCAGACCGTCCACACCGGCAGCTTCTGCGGCAATACTTAATTCCAGACTTCGTGCAGTGCAGTTTGTACCAGTACCTGCAATAATCTGACAACTGTCACCAACATATGACTTACAACGGCGGAACAGTTCGATTTTTTCAGCATCTGAAAGGGTAGAAGCCTCTCCGGTGGTTCCGGACAGTACGATTGCTTTTACACCGGAATCAATTTGTCTGCGGATTAACATTTCTGCCATTGGGTAGTTTATTTTTCCGTCAATAAATGGAGTTACCAGTGCCGTGCAGACACCGGTGAAGAATTGATTGTTCATAGCCGATACCTCCGTTACAATCTATGCGTTACGGCTGTAATTTGCGTGTTGCAAAGTGGAAGAAAATAGACTATACTAAACAAAATGTGATTTTTCGGAGGCTATAATTTTGAAAACCAGTGATTTTTGGTATGAGCTGCCGGAGGAGCTGATCGCACAAACCCCCCTGCAGCAGCGGGACAGTTCCAGACTGTTGGTTCTGGACAGAATGTCCGGACAAGTGACCCACCGGCACTTTTATGATGTGTTAGAATATTTGAAAACTGGTGACTGCCTTGTGATGAATGACTCCCGGGTATTGCCTGCAAGACTTTTGGGACACCGTCCCACAGGCGGAGCGGTTGAGCTGTTGCTGCTGAAAGATTTGGGAGATAAGAAGTGGGAGTGCCTTGCAAAGCCTGGCAGAAAGCTGCAGGAAGGTCAACAGGTGATATTTGGCAACGGCGAACTGACTGCCACGGTTACAGAGGTCCGCGAGGATGGCAACCGGATCGTTACCTTCCATTATGAAGGCATTTTCCTTGAAGTGCTAGAGCGGCTTGGGAAAATGCCCCTGCCGCCTTATATCAAAGAGGAGCTTCAGGATCAGGAGCGGTATCAGACCGTCTATTCCAGGGAGGTCGGCTCGGCAGCTGCGCCTACTGCGGGTCTGCACTTTACACGGGATCTGCTGGAGAAGATACGCAGCAAGGGTATCAACACTGCATTTATTACTCTTCACGTGGGCTTGGGCACATTCCGTCCTGTGAAGGCGGAAAGTATTGACGAGCATCATATGCACAGCGAGCTTTGTATGATGCGTGCGGAAACCGCTGCGATCCTGAACGAAACAAAGGCTAGGGGAGGACGCGTGATTTGCGTGGGAACAACCTCTTGCCGAACACTGGAAAGTCTTGTGAACGAGGATGGCACTTTTTCAGAAAAGAGCCGATGGACCGATATTTTTATTCATCCCGGTTATACATTTAAGGCAATGGACGGACTGATTACAAATTTCCATTTGCCGGAAAGTACGCTTGTAATGCTGGTGTCCGCCTTTGCCGGCAGAGAAAATATACTTAGTGCCTATGAGACTGCTGTAAAAGAACGTTACCGCTTTTTCTCATTTGGCGATGCAATGCTGATTATTTAAGAGGGAATTTATGTTTAAGATATTAAAAACAGAAGGAAAAGCCCGACGGGGTGAATTTACCTGTGCCCACGGCACTGTACAAACCCCTGTATTTATGAATGTTGGCACACAGGGTGCCATTAAAGGCGCACTGAGCGCAAAGGACCTGAAAGACATTGGATGTCAGGTAGAGCTGAGCAATACTTATCATTTACATTTGCGTCCGGGCGACAAGCTGGTGAAGGAATGCGGCGGCTTGCATAAATTTATGACTTGGGATGGCCCAATTCTCACAGACTCCGGCGGATTTCAGGTTTTCTCCCTGTCCTCCTTGCGGAAGATCAAAGAGGAGGGTGTGACCTTTGCTTCCCATATTGACGGACACAAGATCTTTATGGGTCCTGAGGAGAGTATGCAGATTCAGTCCAATCTGGGTTCTGACATCTGTATGGCGTTTGACGAGTGCATCGAAAACCCTGCGCCGAGAAAATATGTTCTGGAAAGTGTTGACAGAACCTATCGCTGGCTGGAGCGCTGCAAGGCAGAAAATGCCCGCTTAAACGCACTGCCGGACACAGTGAATCCCCAGCAAATGCTTTGGGGCATCAATCAGGGCGGTACTTATGCTGATATCCGAGTGGACCATATGAAACGGATCGCTGAGCTGGACCTGCCCGGTTACGCCATTGGCGGTCTTGCAGTGGGTGAAACCGCAGAAGAAATGTATGACATCATAGAAGCAGTTGAGCCCCATATGCCGAAGGATAAGACCTGCTATTTGATGGGTGTTGGCACACCGACGAATATCATTGAGGCGGTTGCCAGGGGCGTGGACTTCTTTGACTGTGTGATGCCCGCCAGAAATGCCCGTCACGCAAGGCTGTTTACATGGGAAGGTGCGATCAATCTGAAGAACGCAAAATATGCAACGGATCTTAACCCCATTGATCCTCAGTGTGACTGCCCGGTGTGCCGCAGATACTCAAGAGCCTATATCCGTCATCTGTTTGTAGCCGAAGAAATGCTTGCGATGCGCTTGTCGGTTATGCACAATCTGTATTTTTACAATAAGCTGATGGAACGCATCCGTTCTGCACTGGATAATGGCACATTTGAAGCTTTCAGAAGTGAATACTCTGAGAAACTGGCACGGCGCATTTAAGAAACTGGCACGGCGCATTTAAAGAAACTGGCACGGCGCATTTAAATATAGCTTGCATTTTTGCTAAATAATGGTATAATATATAGTATATTCTGAACAAAGGAGTTTTATCTATGCTTCCTATTTTGACGGATACCGCAGCTGGCGGCGGTATGACTTCTACTGTAATTATGCTTGTCATTATGGTGGCTGTGTTCTACTTTATGTTGATCCGCCCCGAAAACAAGCGCAAAAAAGAACAGGAAAATATGCGCTCTGCACTGAAGGTAGGCGATAAGGTTACTACCATCGGCGGTATTACCGGTACCATCGTCAGTGTAAAGGACGATAAGTTTGTGCTGGAGACCGGTGCAGATCAGGTCCGTATTGAGTTTGCCAAGTGGGCACTTTCCACCAATGAAACTGCCGCTGAAAACGCAAAGGCAGAGGCCAAGAAGCGTCAGGAAGAAAAGGCAAAAGCAAAGGCTGAAAAGAAGGCTGAAAAGCTGGAAAAGTAAAGAAAAAAGCTTCGGATCAAGATCCGAAGCTTTTCTTTTATTTATGATAATGACCGCGCCAGACTGTCCAAAGGTGCACAAGGGTAGAAACCATCAGAATACCCACCGCAATGGCACCTGCAATTGCAATCGTGTGAATACCTTGTGCCGAAAATGCTTGCATATCGCCTCGAACCAGATGATTTGTGGTGTAGTAAACACCGGCGCCGGGGATCAGGGGGAATATCGCGGTCACCAGATAGGAAAATGCAGGATATTTACGAATTCTTGCCATTGTCTCAGAGTAGGCAGCGCAAACGATCGCAGACAGGAAGTATGCCATTATATCACTGCCACCGAAATGTAACGCAGTAATATATACTGCCCAGCTTAGCCCACCGCCAAGAATACATAGGAAGATACCCCGTCCGTGAATATTAAAGATCAGCGAGAAACCTAAACAGCCAAGCATAGCGGAAAGTATTTGGATCGCATAGGGATATATGATGGGATCGGGATTAAGAGAAATACCGAAAAGCGTATCTGAAAGGTTCCAGGCAGCACCTGTGCCCAGTGCGATCGCAGCAGCTACAAGGAGGACCTGAACGATCCGGTTAACACCGGAATTGGTATCGCCAAATATAATATCCCGCATTGCATTTGTAATCAGCAGACCGGGAACAAGAAGCATCAATGCACCGATAACTACCGTATCGGTATTTCTTGCCAAATCGGCAGCACCCATTATGTAAGCAGCAAGCGCCATTAAAAAGGCACTGGCAATTGTGCTGAAGAAGGGGTTTACCTTCAGATTGCTCAACAGGCGGCTCACAAGACCCACCAGAATACCGCAAACACCTGCACAGAGACTATCTAAAAAAGAGCCGCCAAACAAAAGAGAGAAGCCCAGCGCACCTACAAAATTTCCTAATAAGAAAACAGGAAGGGGATATTTAGCTCTCTTTTGGTCTGTTTCGTTCAGCCAAATTATAGCAGTTTGGGGATCCGGTCTTTCGAAACATATCCGGCGGCTGAGGTTGCTATACCGCTCAACACCGTCTAAATCGTTTCCGTGCTGACCGATCCGACGCATTCTTGTCATTGGCTTCCCACTGGATGTTGTAATGCTTACGATCAGGCAGTTTGGAATTGCAAATGCTTCGGATTCAATCCCGTAAGAAGCCATAATCCTGTTTGCACTTTCTTCGATTCGGTATGTTTCCGCACCGCACATTGCCAAGCGGTAGCCAAGGTCAGCCACAACATCCAATAGGGTATTATAATCCATCGAAAACACCTTGCTTCGTAGAAATTAAGGAAAAATCCCGAACGCGGATGCATTCGGGATTATATGGCGGAGAAGGAGGGATTTGAACCCTCGATACCCTTTTGGGGTATACACGATTTCCAATCGTGCGCGCTCGGCCAGCTACGCGACTTCTCCAAATATCCGGCCGCATTTGCAGCCAGCCAGAGTATATTACTCTATTTAGGGAGATTTGTCAAGACCTATTTTAATGGAAATCGTCATTAGATGATAAAACTGTTGACTTTTTTTGTTTTTATAGCTATAATAACTCTCGCTTAACAATATTATATTTGCTAGTGTAGCACAGTCGGTAGTGCATCTCACTCGTAATGAGAAGGTCGCCTGTTCGAGTCAGGTCACTAGCTCCAAAAAATCTCGTTCTTCGGAACGAGATTTTTTTATCCATTGCGAAAGCAATGGCATATCATCACACGTCAGTGTGTATATCATCAACAACGGCGATGCCGTTGTTGTATCTCATCACGCTTTAGCGTGTATCAAATACTTTCGCAATGATGATATACAAAACTAAAGTTTTGATGATATGCAATTCCTTCGGAATTAATGATATACAATGCTTCGCATTGATTTATCGCAGCTTTTATGCTATAATACACCCAAGGCGGTGATTTTATGGAAATTAAAGCGAAGTGCAAATTCGATTTTGATTCTATTAGAGCATCAACACATTTAACAATGTTCAAAAAAGCAAATCCCAAAAAACGATTAGTATTTTGGTCTGTTGCTTTTTCAATTCTTTTTGTAGTCATAATTTTAGAAAACATTGCTTTTGGCATGGATTCAATTTTATTAGTTTTGCTTGGTGTGGAAATACTTTGGTTTATGCTGATGTGTTTTTGGTATTTTATTATACCTAAAATACAATATAAGGCTTTAGCAAAAATGAAAGATGCTGAAAATGTGTATATCTTTTGCGACAATGTTCTAAAAACATTTACGAAAAGTCAAGAATATAACGGAGAAGCAGAAATTGAATATTCTTTGTTTGTAAAAGTTTATGAAACATCAAGGCGTTTGTTTTTGCATCAAACGAACAATCAAGTTTTTATTGTTGATAAAAACACTATTGAAGGCGGAACAGTTGAAGAAATTAGAAACAAATTATCCGCTTTCGTAAAGGATAAGTATATTCTTTGCAAATATTAAGAAAATCATCGGTTTTCGACCAGTTCTTTTTCGGACACGAGAGACAAACGAAAATCCGTTCACGAAAGTGGACGGATTTTCGTTTGTATTATTCACCATTTATTATTCATTAAAAGTGAACGGATTTTCGAATGAATAATTATTGCGGGTTTTCCACTTTGTAAAACATATGAGAAACAAATAAGTGGAAACGTTCCTTTACTGCGGACAGATGTGCACAAAAGACAACAAACTATTGTTTCATTTGGGTGCATTTGTAAATATATCCGGCTTGAAATTTCCTCCAGTTATTGATATACTGTATACAATATTTATTCTGGAGGTAAGTTCTATGAATTATGATCGTACTTTTAACTTTTCTGCCGGTCCTGCAATGATGCCGGAAGCGGTTCTGGAAGAGATCCGGGATGAAATGCTGAACTACCGTGGCAGTGGTATGTGTGTAATGGAGATGTCACATAGAAGCGCAGTATATCAGCAGATCATTGATGAAGCGGAACAGGACCTGCGTGACCTGATGGGCATTCCCGATAATTACAAGGTTTTGTTTATTCAGGGCGGCGCAACACTGCAGTTTTCTATGATCCCCATGAACCTGATGAAGAACGGCAAGGCTGTTTATATTGAGACAGGTGCATGGTCTAAGAAGGCGATTGCAGAGGCAAAAAAGGTTGGCGATGTTACCGTCATTTCTTCTAAGGATAAGAATTATACATATATCCCGGATTGCTCCGATCTGGACATTCCGGAAGATACAGACTATGTATATATTTGCGAGAATGAGACGATCCACGGCACAACCTGGCAGAACTTGCCTAACACAAAGGGTAAGATCCTTGTGGCTGACCAATCTTCTATGTTCCTGAGTAAGCCCTGCAATGTTTCTGACTATGGTCTGATCTATGCCGGTGTTCAGAAGAATGTTGGTCCTGCCGGTATGGTGGTAGTGATCATCCGTGAGGATCTGATCCGGGATGACCTTGATAATCTGCCTGTTTACCTGCAATACAAGACCCACGCAGATGCCGGTTCTATGTATAACACACCTAACTGCTGGGCGATCTACTGCTGCGGCAAGGTGTTTAAGCACCTGAAGCAGCTGGGAGGTCTTGAAGTTGTCGATCAGATGAACATCGAGAAGGCAAAGGTTCTGTACGATTTCCTTGACGCGTCTAAGATGTTCAATGGTACTGTGGAAAAAGAAGTTCGCAGTTTGATGAATGTACCCTTTGTGACAGAGTCCAAGGAGCTGGATGCAGAAGTAGTTGCTGCCACAAAGAAGGCAGGTTTCGATAACCTGAAGGGCCATAAATCCGTTGGCGGATTGCGTGCTTCCATTTACAATGCAATGCCTAAGGAGGGTGTAGAAGCGCTCGTAGAGTTCTTGAAAAAGTTTGAGGATGAATATAAATAAAAGGAGATAAGCTATGTCAGTTGTCAGACCCTTTCGGGCAATCAGACCTGTATCAGCATTAGCAAATAATGTTGCAGCACTTCCGTATGATGTGATGGACAGCAATGAAGCCAGAGTTATGGTTGAGGGCAATCCTTATTCTTTCCTCCATATCGATAAGGCTGAGATCGATCTGGATCCTGCAATCGATCTGTATGATGCCCGCGTTTATGAGAAAGCCAGAGATAATCTCTATAAAATGATCGCCGACGGTGTGTTCGTTCAGGATGAAAGTCCCTGTCTTTACATTTACAAGCAAGTGATGAACGGGCGCGCTCAGATCGGTATTGTTGGTTGTGCATCTATTGATGATTACATAAACAATGTGATCAAAAAACACGAGCTTACCAGAGCAGATAAGGAGCAGGACCGGATCAATCACGTGGATTACTGTGATGCCAACACCGGACCGATCTTCCTGACTTACCGCGCAAAAGAAACAATTAACAAGCTTGTCAACGACACGATGGCAGCAAAAGCGCCTGTCTATGATTTTGTAAGCGACGATGCCATTGGTCACACTGTTTGGGTAATCGACGATCCGGCTGTGATTAAGGCAATTTCTGCTGACTTTGCTGCTATTGATAATCTTTACATTGCTGACGGACATCATCGCAGTGCTTCTGCTGTGCGGGTGGGCCTGAAGCGCCGCGAAGCAAATCCTGATTATAATGGGGAAGAGGAGTTTAATTATTTCCTATCAGTTATTTTCCCGGATGATCAGTTGTATATTATGGATTACAACCGCATCGTGTGGGACCTGAACGGTAATTCCAAAGAGGAATTTCTCCAGAAGATCAGTGAGAAATTCACCGTTACACCCTATACGGGAACCGGCGCATTAAAGCCGGAAAAGAAGCATACCTTTGGTATGTATTTGGACGGCACTTGGATGTTGCTTGAGGCAAAGGACGGCACGTATGATGTGTCTGATCCGGTTGCACGTTTGGATGTATCTATTCTGCAGAATAATCTTCTGCATCCGATCTTGGGTATTGGCGATCCCAGAACAGATAAGCGGATCGATTTTGTGGGAGGTATTCGCGGTCTGAATACCCTGGCTGAGCGGGTAGATGACGGCAGTATGGCTGTTTCTTTCTCTATGTATCCAACGACTATGGACGATCTAATGGATATTGCAGATGCAGGTGCAATTATGCCCCCAAAATCTACCTGGTTTGAGCCGAAGCTCCGCAGTGGATTGTTTATACACAAGTTGTCTGACTAAAAAATGTGCATCTCACAAGAGATGCACATTTTTTGTGCAGGTGCAAATACACAGAATAGATGCTTCTTTCTTGTCTAGTTAAATTGTATCAAATTCAAAATCTAACTGTTTATACCCAGCATGAAGTTTGTTCTGATCCCGAGGGAGAACTGTACTATTTTGAGGGATAATTACATAAAAATATCCCCCTTTGCAAAGGGGGATAAAATTTTATTTACAGTAATCAAGCAGGGAAGTGGCATCCAGTTTTTTGTAGTTTGACAGGAATCCTGCAAGCTCTGCTACGATCTGTTTTGCGCCGCCCGCTGCATTGCTTTCAATATTCAGCGGCAGCAGGGGATCGTGGAGTGAAAGCCGGAGGAGGAACCAGCCACTGCCGTGGTTTTCATCCAGATTGACCCGAACGCCCTCGTAATTGCTGGGAGCAAGAGACCAACCGGGCTGATTTTGGGCATAGGCAGTCAGTTCGTCGATAACCTGCTGGCCGTAAGGCTTAAAGTCATCAAGAAGGATGTTCATACGGAACTCTACACTTTCCGCAGGCTCTTCCAGAGAAGCAATCAGAGATTCCAGAGTGTAGCCCTGTTCCTTACCGCGGGCAAGCTCGATCAGTAGCTTTGTAACCAGATAAGCGCCGTCATCCAGGAAGTAGTTTTCTTTCAGCGCACCGTGACCGGAGGTTTCAATAGCCAACTGACTGTCTTGACCCAATCCGTTAAGGCGGATGGATTCATTAATAACATTCCGGTAGCCACGCTTGAAGCGGTGATGAATACCGCCCTTTTCTTCAATGAACTTGGCAAGGCCGGTGGATGTAATAGAGTCTGTAACGATGGTGGTGCCGGGGTGCTCCCGCAGAAGGATCGCCGCAAGCATTGCAATGATTCGGTTGCGATTGAGTTCGCTGCCGTCAGACAGAACAGCACCGGCACGGTCTACATCTGTGTCAAAGATAATACCCAGATCAGCACCGGTTTCCTTTACTGCTTCTGTAATGCTTTCCATTGCTTCCTTGTTCTCAGGATTGGGAATATGGTTGGGGAAGCTGCCGTCGGGTTCTAAGAAACGGCTGCCGTCTGTGTCAGCGCCCAAAGGCTTAAGGACCTTGTCCACATAGAAGCCACCGGCACCGTTGCCTGCATCTACAACGATCCGGAAGCCGTCCAGCGGACGATCCTTTCCGGATGCTGCACGGACCTTATCCGCAAGGATCGCTGCGTATGCGTCCATAAATTCGCCCTGTGAGATAGAGCCTGCAGCAAGACCGGTTTCTTGATCGCCTGCGGCATAGTTAAGGATCTGCTTAATATCAGCTTTTTCCAGGCCACCCTCAGAGGTAAAGAACTTGAAGCCGTTGCGGTTAAAGGGTAGGTGGCTTGCAGTGATCATCACAGAACCGTCAAACATATAGCCTTCCGTAACTGTGGACATAAACATAGCCGGAGTACTAGCCATACCAAAGTCTGTAACAAGGAGACCCTGCTGGGCCATAGCTTCACAGATCCACTTGGAAAGATTAGGACCGGATAAGCGGGAATCTCTTCCAACCGCAACACGCAGATCTCTTTTTTTGCCGTTTTTCTCAAAGAGCCACAATGCAAAGCCGCGGCCAATATCTCGACAGACCTGCTGCGTCAGGTTCACGTTCTGGCCGGGGATGCCCTCTAAGGCTACACCGCGGATATCGCTGCCATTTTGAAGCTTACTGTAGTCCATATTTTATGTCCTCCGTATCTGTTATTTTTTATATTATACCACAGTATTAGATACATTTCAATGCTGGATACACAAAAATCCCGGAGCAAAGCTCCGGGAAAAAATTATTGCGGATAATCAATCGACTGGAAATCTGAATCTCGGCGAAAATAGGAAATCACATAGTCTGAAAATGCTGCAACCATAAACAGTGCATCCACAATTGCAATTGCCGTGACGATTTTTCCGGGAATTTCCGGGATCAATACAAGAAGGATCAAACTGATGAAAAGTATTGTAGTACAAATCTTACCTGTCAGCAGTGCGCCTTTAAGCATTTTACCTTTCCTGAGATTTAAGCAGCCCGCGATCAACTGGAAGCTTTCCTTCAGTATAAACAGACTGACCAGATATTTCAGGACAGGGTACTTCACAGTCAGGCAGACAATCAGGGTAAACTGTGTCAGCTTGTCGGCAAGTGGATCTAAGATCTTACCCAGGGTAGAGATCATATTAAAATGCCGTGCAATCTTGCCGTCGATCAGGTCTGTCAGACAGGAAACTGCAAGGATAGCCGCTGCCAAATAATAATCCGCGGATGTTTTTGCATTTAAATAGATAGAAATATACACCGGGATCAGTGTCAGACGGAATATACTTAAAAGGTTGGGGATTGTGAATATTTCTTTTTTCCAGTTTTTTATAAACATACGATACGCTTCCTTCATGCTAGAGCAGCGAAAGATCTTTCTTCCATTATATGTTATTTTACAGGATAATCAAGAGGTTTTGTGAATTATACAAAAATTTTACAATTTGGAATGCCTGGAATTGCGGTGATGAGAATCCAGCGTAAATTGCAAAACCAGGTGCTTCCAGGTGATCCGATCAAGTTCGCCGGTTTCCTTCAATCCAGCTAACCCTTGAAACTGTGCAATAGCTTCCGCCGTTGTATCATCCAGGATTCCGTTAACCGCTGGAGGGGTAATTTTCTGATGATTTTCTGAGAGCTGCAGGAGCATTGCCTGAGCAAGATAAATATAAGGACTGCTGTCTCCGATACGGAGCACCTCACCTGCATTTAACAGCACTTCAATTGGCTGTGCTTTCAGGACGCGTATGGCTGCTGACTCGTAGACAGACACAATTGTTTCCCAGGTTTCCTGGTCGGTAATTCCGGTGACGGGCAACCCGTATTTTCGCTGAAAGGCACTGACTGCAGATAGAGTGGTTGGACCGTATATGCCGTCTGGTATCACAGTTGGTAAACTCTTATCATCCTCTGCTAAAACCCTGAGCATTGTCTGCAGGCTTCTTACCGGCTGTTCTATAAAGGATTCCGGGGGTCTCATCTTACTACCTCCTTACGAACAGGATCTTGAGAGCCGATGCTGAGATCTCTCCCGGGAAACTGTGTCATATTTGTTGAACGGGAATAGTTTGCGCGCATCGTGTTTTGTGAGCTGTTGTTTGGTCGGTTAAAGTTTCCGGCTGTGCGAATGTTTGCGGCAGGAGCTGCGTTGCTTGCAACATTTGGGAAGGTAGTTTGTGAACGTAAAGTGGTATTTTCTATACCGGAATACTGGTCATATATGGCATCCCAGGTGCTGCTGTCAACAGAGCCTGTTTCCGGTAGTCCAAACCGCCGCTGAGCGGCAAGGACTGCAGCGCGGGTCGCCTGACCGAAGATGCCGTCAACTGATACCGGTGGGATATTTGGTATATATTGGGAAAGAATTGATAGCATATATTGCAGAAACTGAACATATTGGCCGCTGTCGCCCACCTGAAGGGAATTCGGCGCAGCCCAATTGATTGCATAATACTGCTGCCCTTGGCTTCGTAGCTCTGATAAGCTGTTCACACCGCCGTATAGCCGCACGATCTCATACCAGGTGGCAGGGCCAACAATGCCATCGGCAGTCAAGCCGAATATTTGCTGAAATGCGCGGACTGCAGCTTCGGTACGACTGCCGAATATCCCGTCGTTTGCAGGAATCTTAGGGATTGCAGGATAATTCTGGGATATACGGTTTAAAGCAACCTGCAAAACAACCACATTTGGTCCGCTGCTGCCTACCCGCAGGGGCGTTCCGGGATACGAGGATGTTATGCCGCGGATGGGTGCATCAGTCACGATCTCTACATCTCCATAATAGCTTCTGAGGATCTGGTCTGAGTCATAGCCCTGAAGGGCAAGATTTTGACTGCCCCATTGGCTTAAGCCTTCGCAGGTTACTGTTGTGCCGTTGCAGAATTTTGCAGCGAGAGGTTCAACAAAACCGGGCCTGCGCAAATAATCATTAAACAGTTCATCCACAAGTGCAGAAACATTCTCGAAATAGCTTCTTCCGTTGACAAAAGCCTGATCGTATGCCGTGCTGCTGGTTATATCAAAATCATAACCGCGGCTTCGGTAAAACTCCGTGTAGACACGGTTCAGGGCAAAGGAAACAATTGCCAATATGTTTGCACGCAATGCACTTTCATCCCAGGTGGGATAGATCTCGCTGGATGCAACATTTTTCACATAGTCCTGAAACGATACAGTAACATTTGACGCGTTAGATGAGGGTGATCCCAGATGTACTGTAATATTCTGCGGTACGTATGGAACAACTGGTGGCATAATCCGCCTCCCTATAAGTTTTGCGCAGGTGTTTGAAAAAATTCTGTTTCATTCCAGGAATCGGGAAATTCCGACAGAGGAATCATCTCGAGATTTTGTAAGGTGATTGTATCTGCAAATATTTGGAGATTTTCGATTTCAATTGCTTCGAAATTTTCTGCTCTGGCGTAGAGATTTACAACTGCAAATGGAATAATGCCGGTATTTGGCGTAAGACTTGCAGACAGATCCGGAACGCTGATCGGGATCGGTTCATCCAATAAACCGCTGCGATTGGTAAGACGCATGGCGATTGCAGAGCCACTGGCATCGGTGACGGTAATGGCTGCATCCTGTATAGGGATCTGGGCGTTACTTGTATAGGCGTGCACCTGGATATATCCGGTTGCAGACAGAAAAATCCCTCCTTTCAAGGTTTCGGGAGTATCCTATGCAACAATTATAAAAAAAGTGCAGGAGTTATAAAAACTCCTGCAGTGTGCGGATGCCTTCCTGCTCATAATCCAACAGCTTTTGACACAGGTTACTGACCCGTTCATCAGATGAGGAAATAGCGTGAAGATTCTTTACACCTTTAATAATTCCACGGGTATTGCCGTTGATCATCATTGCAGCTGCCTTTGAGTTCGTGTTTCCAAAAGATAATTGGGCACGCACCATTGCGTTAGTCATACCGACGATCCCATAGGAAAGGGAATCCATTTCCCAGCCTCTGCTGTTAGCGATCGCTTTTGCTTCCCGTTCAATACTGTCATATTGCCGAAGCTGATCTTTTAACGCAGATTGAAAGCTAGCTTTTAAGGGTGCTTTCAGTATAGATCGAATACCGATCTGTCCCATTTGCGCGGTTTTTAATGCAGACCCTAACAGATCCTTACTGCCTTTCATTTTTCATCACCACCTTCAGTATACCCATACATATTTCTTTCATACACAGTTGTCATTTTAAAGCATAGAATATACAGATAGAAAGGAAGGGATATTCTATGTGTGCAATTGCCGGAATGATCGGACTTGAATTTGACGATACATTAATGGATGCGATGAGCCAAACTATGCAGCATCGCGGTCCGGATGACAACGGGCGATTTCGGTGCAGAGATTGCGGACTGCTTCACAGCAGATTGGCAATCATTGATCCGGACGGCGGCAGACAACCAATGCAGATTCAATGGGCAGGGGAACGCTATACAATTGTTTACAACGGAGAACTGTACAATACAATGGAGATCAGAAATGAATTGATCGAGCTTGGCCATCGCTTCACGACCCATTCAGACACGGAAGTGGTTTTGCATGCCTATGCGCAATGGGCCGGACAGTCGCTGGATAAGCTTAACGGAATTTTTGCGTTTGCTGTATGGGAACACCGGAACAGACGATTGTTTCTTGCAAGAGACAGAATCGGAGTAAAACCGCTGTTTTATATGCTTCACAGGGGAGGACTGCTGTTTGCGTCGGAAATAAAAACTATTTTGACATATCCAACCGTTGTGCCGGAACTGGATGAAACCGGTGCTGCTCAGCTACTGTTAATGGGTCCGGGAAGAATTCCCGGCTCCGGTGTATTTCGTGGGATCTTTGAATTGGAACCCGGTTGCTGTGGCATATTCAGTGACGGAAAATGGGTCTGGAGACGCTATTGGAAACTAACGGACAGGGAACATACGGATACATTCCAGGAAACGGCACAGAAGGTTCGATATCTTGTTAAGGACGCCATCCAAAGACAGATGGTTTCAGATGTACCCATCGGAACATTCTTATCCGGAGGGTTGGATTCCAGCCTTATCACTGCAATTTGCGCAAGCCAGATGGCCGACAGGGGCGAAAAGCTCAGCACATTTTCCTTAGATTTTGAAAATAATGACCGCTACTTCGTGCCGGGAAAATTCCAACCAAACTCCGATAATAGTTACATTGAAATTATGCAGGCGCATTTGAATACTGCGCACCACTGGACAGTGCTGACGCCGGACGACCTGATTGCAGCCCTTAAAGATGCAACCATCGCACGAGATCTTCCGGGAATGGCGGATGTGGATTTTTCACTGCTTGCTTTTTGTAAGGATATTCGGTCAAATGTAAAGGTAGCGCTCTCAGGAGAATGTGCCGACGAGATATTCGGCGGGTATCCCTGGTATAGAGACCCGGCAGTTCGGGCGCTGGACGGCTTCCCCTGGGCTCAGAACACAAGCCAAAGGGCGCATTTTCTACACCCGGATATTGCAACGCGAATAGATGCAAATGAATTTGTGCGAGATCATTATCAGCAAACACTTGACCAGTGTGATATTCTCCCGGGCACATCTCCCCAGGAGCGGCGAATGAAGGAAATGGTCAATTTGAACCACCGTTGGTTTATGCAGACACTATTGGACCGCAAGGACAGAATGAGTATGTACTGCGGTCTTGAGGTCCGTGTGCCTTTTTGCGATTACCGAATTGCGGAGTATCTATACGGTGTTCCCTGGGAACATAAGGATTATCGCAGCTACGAAAAGGGCTTGCTGCGATATGCTATGCAGGATGTCCTACCGAAGGAGATCTTGTGGCGTAAGAAAAGTCCCTATCCAAAAACCTATGACCCACGATATATGGAATTGGTAACGAAAAGCCTTTCAGATGTTCTCGAGGATAAAGATGCGCCTATCTTCCAAATCGTTAACAGGGATGCATTGCGGACATTGTCCCGTTCAGAGCATCCGTGGCCCTGGTACGGACAGCTTATGAAAACACCGCAAACTGTAGCATATATGCTGCAAATCAATTTCTGGTTGGAGTATTATGGTGTTCGTATGGTTTAGCTTGTGAATATCAACAAATTCCGAGTGAAAATTGTATATAAATTGAAACTTCTTATAATGTTTTTGTAAAGGGTTGTGTTTTTCACAAAAGGATGTTAGTATATATGGTACAAATGTGCGTTAAACAGGGACAGAAGGTGAATTTAGTATGAAATATATTGTAGTCTTGGCAGACGGAATGGCAGATGAGCCTCTGGCGGAATTAGGCGGTAAAACGCCAATGGAATATGCCAATACCCCGGCAATGGATGCACTGGCAAAAAAAGGCACAGTTGGTATGGTTCAAACGGTTCCTGCAGGTATGAAGCCTGGCAGTGATGTTGCAAATCTTGCTGTGCTGGGGTATGATCCTAAAATAAATTATTGCGGTCGATCTCCCCTTGAGGCATTGAGTGTAGGTGTGGAGATTTTGCCTAGTGATGTTGTGCTGCGCTGCAATCTTGTGACACTTTCCGAGGATGGATCCTATGCCGAAAAGATCATTATTGACCATAGCTCCGGTGAAATATCGACGCAGGATGCGAACATCCTGATGGATGCTGTTCGAGACGCATTTAATAGCGAAGAATTTAGTTTCCATACAGGCACAAGCTACCGTCATATTACCATATGGAAAAACGGAAACGTTCTGGATTTTGAACAGCCCCACGACCACTTAGGTGAGAGAATCGGAGCTTATCTTCCGAAGGAAAAACAGTTTTATGAGATGATGGAAAAAAGCTTTGAGGTCCTTAACAACCATCCTCTGAATATGAAACGTGCGCAGGAAGGAAAGAATAAAGCAAATTCTCTTTGGTTCTGGGGTGCCGGCACGAAGCCATCCATGCAAAGCTTCTATGAAAAGACTGGTTTGAAAGGTGCAATGATTTCAGCTGTGGATCTGCTGAAAGGTATTGCTGTAGGAACCGGTATGGAGGTAATGGAGGTTGAAGGCGCAACCGGATCGCTGGATACCAACTATTCAGGAAAAGCTGCTGCTGCCGTTGAGGCTTTGGTAGATCGGGAGAATGATTTTGTATATGTCCATATTGAAGCGCCTGACGAAATGGGACATCAGGGCAGTGCCACAAACAAAGTCCGCGCCATTGAACAAATCGATCAGAAGATCGTTGCAGAAATTTGCCAGCAGCTGGATCAACAGAAGGTGGACTACCGGATGATGATCCTGCCGGATCATCCCACACCGATTCGTTGCCGCACCCATACCGGCGACCCGGTTCCGTATTTGCTGTATGACAGCACTTCCCCTCAGGAAAATAGCATTGTATTTTCAGAGAAGGATGCTGCTATGTCCGATCATTATATGTCAGACGGAACACAACTAATGAATTGCTTTATACAAATGAACACATTATAGAAGGCGAGGAATTCCTATGTTTAATATCAATTACTTAAATCCGATCTCCGAAAAGGGCACAGCCCTCTGGACTGAGAATTATAAAAATACCGAAAGCCTGAATGACGCTGATGCAGTGGTTGTCCGTAGTGCTCAGATGCACGAGCTGGAGCTGCCTCAAAACCTGCTGGCAATCGCCCGTGCAGGTGCAGGTGTAAACAATATTCCTTTGGACCGTTGTGCTGAACAGGGTATCGTTGTGTTTAACACGCCCGGTGCAAACGCCAACGGTGTCGTAGAACTGGCACTGTGTGGTATGTTGCTTGGCTGCCGAGATGTTGTCGGCGGTATTAACTGGGTTCAAACCATCAAAGATGAAGGTGATGTGGCGAAGAAGGTAGAAAAGGGTAAGTCTAAATTTGCCGGCATCGAGCTTGCCGGAAAACGTTTGGGCGTAATTGGTTTGGGAGCTATTGGTGGCCCTCTTGCAAACGCCGCTATTAAGCTGGGCATGGAGGTTTATGGCTGCGACCCGTTTATTTCTATCAATGCTGCCTGGCATCTGGACAGCCGTATTATCCCTGTTAAGACACGGGAAGAGATCTACGAGAAGTGTGATATTATTACTGTGCACACCCCGCTGCTGGAAGACACCAAGAAGATGATCAATGCAGATGCATTTGCGCAGATGAAAGATGGCGTGATCCTTCTGAATTTTGCAAGAGATCTGCTTGTGGATGATGATGCTTTGGAAGCAGCACTCAAGTCCGGAAAAGTCAAGCGCTATATCACAGATTTCCCCAATGACAAGACTGCAGGTATGGCAGGTGTGGTTGCCATTCCTCACTTAGGTGCATCCACTGAGGAATCTGAGGATAACTGTGCAAAAATGGCAGTTAAGCAGGTAATGAACTATCTTGAAAACGGAAACATTATCAATTCCGTTAACTTCCCCAACTGTGATATGGGCGTTTGTACGAAGGCAGCCCGTATTGTGATTCTGCATAGAAATATTCCCAACACCTTGAGTCAGTTCACTGGTGCAATGGCGAAGGAGAATATTAATATTTCTGACCTTATGAATCGCAGTAAAGGGGAATATGCATATACAATGCTGGATTTGGACAGCACTCCCTCTGTAGCTGCAATTGATGAACTAAAGAAGATGGACGGTGTCCTGCGTGTGCGGGTCATTGGCTGATCTGTAGTGTTGAATATAAGAATTCCCGGCAGCGCGCCTGCCGGGAATATTATCTTTATTTGCCTAATTCTTTGCTGCGCTTATACGCGGCACTGACACAATCCATAACCGCGCCCCGGAAGCCGTGTGCCTCTAAGGCACGCAGACCGGCAATGGTGCTTCCACCGGGAGAGCAGACCGCATCCTTTAGTGTACCGGGGTGCTGACCGGTCTGCAGAAGCATTTGCGCAGCACCAAGCATTGTTGCGGCAGCATATTCAATCGCCTTTTCTCTGGGCAGTCCGCAGGCCACAGCACCGTCAGCCAGCGCTTCGGCAAACATATACATATATGCAGGTCCGCAACCGGACAATGCACTTGCACTGTCTATAAGACGCTCGTCAATAGCATCCAGTTTGCCGCAATAGCGCATATCTTCAAGGAAGGAGGAAAGGTTTCCTTCCGTGACTAGTTGATTACAGCAAAATTGGATCATTCCGCAGCCAACGGAAACAGGCGTGTTGGGCATTATGCGGATGATCGGAAGCGCCGTGCCTGTCATTGCTTCAATTTTTTCTATGGAAAGACCGGCAGCCATAGAGATCAGCATAGGCTTTTTCTTTGCAAACGCCGGCTTCAGCGGCGATAAGGCAGATTCCATTACCTGCGGCTTAACAGCTAGAAAAATACGGTCACATTCATTTGCAATCGTTTGAATGTCAGTGTAAACACATCCTAATTCTTTCGCAAAATTCTTTGCTTTTCCGCTTTGGTCAGTAATCATAATCTGATCGGTTGTTTTGCTCAAGACTCTTGCAATGGCACTGCCCATATTGCCGCAACCTAAAAATCCGTATTTCATTTAGATCACTCCTATCTGATATGGCCGTTTCCTTCGATTATATACTTATAAGTGGTCAGTTCTACAAGACCCATAGGACCTCTGGCGTGCATTTTTTGGGTGGAAATACCCATTTCACATCCCAAGCCGAACTCACCGCCGTCGGTAAATCGTGTAGAAGCATTCACATAAACCGCAGCACTGTCAACACCTGCCGTAAAATAGGAAATAGCAGCATCGTCTGAGGATACGATGGCTTCACTATGACCCGTGGAATGCTCTCGGATATGGTTAACTGCTTCCGCTACATTTTCAACACATTTGACAGATAGAATGTAATCCAAAAATTCTGTATCGAAGTCCTGTTCGGAAGCAGGTGTTCCCGGAATGATGGATTGGGCATATTCATCCAGACGAAGCTCTACAGGTGTCTTTCCCGATGACTGGCGCGTAGTTACCAGTCGTTCGTTTAGTTTTGGCAGCAGGGAAGAGGCAATAGACTTGTCAACAAGCAGCACTTCTTCAGCATTGCAGACACTGGGACGGCTGGTTTTTGCGTTTTCGATAATATTCAGCGCCATATCGATGTCTGCACTCTTTTCCACATACACATGGCAGATTCCCGTACCGGTAGCAATACAGGGAACAGTTGCATTTTGAACGCAGGCATTGATCAGACCTGCACCGCCTCTGGGAATCAGCAAATCGATATAACCCTGTGCAGTCATCAATGCGGTTGCACTGTTTCTGGAAGTATCCATAACCAAATTGATCGCATTTTCCGTAATTCCTGCAGTTTTTAAGCCGGCGTGCAGAGCATCCACGATGGCACAGGCGGAATGGAAGGCTTCTTTACCGCCCCGCAGGACGCACACATTGCCGCTTTTTAAAGCAAGTGCCGCTGCGTCGCTTGTAACATTGGGGCGGCTTTCGTAAATAATTGCGATCACACCCATAGGAACTCTGACCTTGCGGATGCGAAGACCGTCCTGCCGTACATATGTATCGATTTCGGTATGCACAGGGTCCGGAAGAAGGGCAACATCCCGGATACCCTTTGCCATTGCTTCGATCCGTTCAGATGTAAGCCTGAGTCTATCCAGCATAACAGGGGAGATACTGTCGTGTGCAGCCTCCATATCCTTTTCGTTGGCGGCGAGAATGGCATCCTGCTGGCGAATAATTGCATCCGCCATTGCTTGAAGTGCTGTGTTTTTTTGCGTGGTTGTTAATGCACTTACCTCTATACTTGCTGCTTTTGCAGCCCTGAGCATATCAATCATTGTTGTTCACCGTAAAAGTTGTGCCAATGTTTTTGCCTTCTATAACGGCATATAAATTGGCAGGGTCGTTTCCGTTTGTAATAATCATATCGCAGCCGCAATCCAGGCAGATTTTTGCGGCCTGAAGCTTTGTCACCATACCGCCTGTTCCCAGCTTGCCGCTTCCGCCGGCCAAGGAAAGAAGGGTATCGTCAATCACAGTGGCTTTCTGAATCAGCTTTGCATCAGGATTTGTATGAGGGTCAGCTGTATAAAGACCGTCAATGTCAGATAACAGGATAAGCTTGTCTGCAGCAATGCTTTCTGCCACGATCGCAGCCAATGTGTCGTTATCACCAATACCGATCTCAACAGTAGAAACAGTGTCATTTTCGTTGATGATCGGGATAACACCCAGCATCAGCAAGCGATTGATCGTGTTGCTGAAATTTGTGTGCCGCGCTTCATTTTTTATATCATCGCCGGTGATCAGGAGCTGCGCAACCGTGTGGTTATATTCGCCGAACAGCTTGTCATATGTGTACATCAATTCGCACTGTCCCACAGCAGCCGCCGCCTGCTTGGTGGGCATATCAGAGGGGCGCTCCTGAAGTCCCAGTTTACCAATACCCATACCGATCGCACCGGAGGATACCAGAATTACCTGGTGACCGCTGTTTTTAATGTCACTGATAACCTTACACAGTTCCTCCACCCGGCGAATGTTCAGATGCCCGGTAGGATAGGCCAATGTGCTGGTTCCGATTTTAACCACAATGCGCATAAATGTTCCTCCCAAGATAATTTTTACCATTATAGCGCATTTACACAAATAAATAAAGATATAAATACATTTTATTACAAAAAATATGCTACTACACTATTCGTTATAATAATTGATTTGTTGCTGCGTAACAAGAGGGTATGCTATGAGGGCTGTGCTGCTTAGATCCTCTAAATGCATATTGATAGCTGTTATCTGACTGTTTTCATAAGTTTTATAATAATATATGCCTTTGTCTGTATTGCAGCAGCTGGAATACACCGTCTTTTCAAAGCTATCGCCCACACGAACACAGCCATTTTGCTGTGTGACCGACCCGAGAATGTGGAAGAATTGACTGATGCTGGCATTTTCTGTTGGTTCACAAACAGAGTTGAATTTTGTATACGTGGCACGAATGAACCGGGAAGGCGAGGAAAGATCTCCCGGAAGTCCGATTGCCCCCATACCTCGGCTGAATGGGATCAGGTCCAACTGTGGCGCAAACCGATTTTCCGGTTCTTCCCTGGTCAAATTCAGATAGTTTTTCAGATTGTAAATATGATAATCAAAGGGTGGATTGTTTGTTAATACGCCAACCGGGTTATCATATATTTTCAGACCGTCTTCCATTGGTTCTAAAGTTATACAGCGACAGCTGTCTGTCAAAAACCAATGAAGAGGGGACAGCGGATATTCCTTGCTGAATTGGATATTTGCCAGATTCATTGACTTGAGCAGCTTTAAGGCTTCCGGTATAGTTGCACACTGTCCCAGTATCCAGGGGATCAATTCAAAGGGTGTAATGTTGTCGGTGTTTTCTTTGCAGGGATGATAGACTGCATTTCCCGGGAAATTTAATCCTGCAATGCTAAGTCCCTTTTCATTTGTTCCGTCATAATACAGGGGATAACCGCTGTCTACAGTTGCCATACCTATTATTGCATAATGTTTTTTCAGTGTTGCAACTTTTCGAAAGGGAAGTGCGAAGTTTCGGGGAGTGATTGTTATCGCTTCCCGGTAATGATATTCCAGATCCAGATTTCTTCCAAAATAATGGTCTTTTGTTTGAAATGTAATTGCGGTGCACATAAAATCACTTCCAGATAAAATAATGTCTTTTCATAATCAAGGATTGATGATATAATGCCCATATAGGAGGGATGATTATGCTCACATATGATGAAGTAATAAAAAATGAAGCTATTAAGATCTATATTACTCGTGCAGACGAATCTCTCGGTGCACTCGGATATACAAAACACGGCTTTGATCACGTCATGCACGTTGCGCAAATGGCGGGGGATATTTTGAAAACCTTAGGCTTTGATGAGCGTACGGTGGAGCTTACAAAGATTGCAGGATACCTTCACGATATCGGAAACCTTGTAAACAGATCGGAGCATTCTCAGTCCGGCGCGCTTATGGCGTGGAGTATTCTTCATGATATGGGTTGCGACCCGGCTGAATTGGCTACCATCGTAACGGCAATCGGAAATCACGACGAGGGCAACGGTGTTCCGGTCAACGCAGTGGCTGCAGCGCTGATCCTTGCAGATAAGGCAGATGTTCGCTGGACCCGGGTGCGAAATACGGATATTTCAACATTTGACATTCATGACAGAGTGAATTATTCCGTAAAAAAATCCGCCCTTAAAATCAACGACGATAAAACGCTTGTTACACTGGAACTGACGGTTGATACAAAATTCGGTTCCGTTATGGATTACTTTGAGATCTTTATGGCTCGTATGCTCCTTTGCCGTAAGGCAGCAGAAAAGCTGGGCCTGCAATTTAAGTTAATTATCAATGAGCAACAACTGATTTGATAAAAATAGCGGAGATCGCGATGCGATCTCCGCTAAATCTTTACTTTACAGACCTGGTGATTTTTCGGGTCTACGATCAGGAACGCACCGTTTGCGCCGTCCCAGCCATATTCGCCCAGAGGGCTGCGTTGCCCCTGACTCTTATCGATCAATGTACGCACGCCCAGACCGTAGCCATAGCCCGGACCGGTGGCGCAGGAGAATTCGGAATCACAGACAAATGTACCCATTTGATTTGCCCGCAATGCATCGATCGACGCTTCTGTAAGAATTCGTGCGTCGTTTGCGCCAACACCGCCGTATGCCATAGCATCTGCTTTAACGATAAATTTCTTTATGATCCTGTCGGATGAAAATGGAGCAGCCGGGAATACCCAGCTCAAGCAGTGCATCCATTCTCTTCTTTACGCAAGAAAGATCCATAAATATATACCACTTAATATGAATGATTTAAAAGTATGACACATTGCATAATCTAAATAAATATGTTTTTTGGAGATAATAGTTGTCAAAAACATTTCGCTTTTGACAACCGGATTCGTCAGTATCCTTAGACCGGTGCTGATAAAATATTTCCGGGTGATTATGATATGCAAAGGCGTACAAAGGAAATTTTAATTGCAGTGACTATGAGCGCTGTGGTTCCGGCAATTCTTTTGCAATTGTCACAGGGAATATTTAAACAAAAGAAAGAAAATGTGGAAGATACTACGCAATTAACACAAACGGAAGCCTTGCAGGAGACGAATACAAGCGATGCAGCATTTTTTATTCCGGTTCTTTTTGAAGACGGAACGATAAAAAATATGGAAATAGAAACCTATATTACTGGAGTTGTCCTTGCGGAAATGCCAGCCGATTTTGAAACAGAAGCATTAAAGGCGCAGGCAGTTGTTGCGCGCACCTATGCATTAAAACGGCATCTTGGTGAGGGAAAGCATAATGAACACGCAATTTGTACAGATCCAGGTTGCTGTCAGGCGTATTGTTCACAGGAGGATTTTTTGTCATCAGGAGGTACGCAGATAGCGCTGGATAAAGTTATGGATGCAGTTACTAAAACCAGTGCAATGGTACTTTCTTATCAGTCACAGTTGATCGATGCCACCTATTTTTCTTGTTCCGGCGGTAAAACAGAAGATGCAAAGGCTGTCTGGGGAACAGATGTGCCATATCTGCAGTCTGTTGCAAGTCCGGGTGAAGAGCAGGCAGATCATTATATGGATACCGTCTTTTTTACATTGCAGGAGTTTGCCGATTGTCTGCAGATCGATAAGAATCTTTTGAGCGGACATTGGATAGGCGATATCACATACACAAATGGCGGTGGTGTGGATCATATTACGATCTGCAATCAGAAATACTCAGGTGTACAGATCCGCAGCCTGCTGGGCTTGCGCTCTACTTCGTTTGTGATGACAGCTGTTGGAAATACAGTCACAGTAACCACAAAAGGCTTTGGACATCGGGTAGGTATGAGTCAGTACGGAGCCGATGCAATGGCTGTGTCCGGATCTACCTACGATGAGATCCTTGCATATTATTATCAGGGGACAGCTCTTGAGGAATTCAAATTTGACAAATAAGCTGTTTTTTAGTAGAATATGCAAAAAAGATAAAGGAGGGACGAACCTTGCCTATACAAATTCCAAATGATCTGCCTGCAGCTGCTACATTGCAGCAGGAAAATATATTCGTTATGACTGAAAACCGGGCAGTTACACAGGATATTCGTCCTTTGGAGATTGTGCTGCTGAATTTAATGCCCACGAAGGTGGAAACAGAAACACAGCTTTCACGACTGCTGGGCAATACGCCCCTTCAGGTGCGCCTTGAACTGATGCACACAAGATCTCACAAATCAAAGAATGTTTCTGCAGATCATCTTTTGAATTTTTATAAAAGCTTTGACGAACTGAAGCGCAGAAAATTTGACGGTATGGTTATCACCGGTGCACCGGTTGAAAATATGGCCTTTGAGGATGTGGATTACTGGCAGGAGCTTTGTGAGATTATGGAGTGGACTAAAACCAATGTGCACTCAACCATCCACATTTGTTGGGGTGCACAGGCAGGTCTTTACTATCACTATGGCATCAACAAGTATCCGCTTGACAGCAAAATGTTCGGTGTGTTTCCTCACACAGCGGATTACAAGAGATCCATTCTGCTCCGTGGCTTTGATGATCTGTTCTGGGTGCCCCATTCCCGCCATACAACCGTAAAACGGGATGAAATCGAGGCTGTCCCCGGATTGAAAATATTGGCATCCTCTCCGAAAGCCGGTGTTTATGCGATTGCCAGTAAAGAGGGACGCCAGATCTTTATAACCGGACATTCTGAATATGATCCGGATACACTGAAGAAGGAATATCTGCGTGATAAGAACCAGGGTTTGCCGATCAGTGTACCCGAAAATTATTTCCCGGATGATGACGATACGGCTGAGCCGATCGTCCGGTGGCGTGGCCATGCAAATCTGTTGTTCTCCAATTGGCTGAACTACTTTGTTTACCAGACGACGCCCTATGATATTATGACGATCGGTCAGGAATAACGATGCGATCAAGGCGGGCGTATGCCCGCCTTGCTGCTTTTTGGGAGGTGTTCTTATGAAACTGTTGATCGATGGACTGTCTTGCACACCGAGAGCCGGTCAGTCTCTTTTGGAGCTGGTACAGGAATATGAACTGGACGCTAACGTTTTGTCCCAAAGACCGCTTGCTGCAAAAATTGCCGGCGAAGTGTTTAATCTGAATTATGTTCCGGTTCGACAAAAGGATGCAGTGCAGGAGCGACCATCAATCCGTCGTGCAATGGCAGCATCAAAAGGGAAAATACAGCTTTTGCACTACGAAGACCCTGTTGGAAGGGATGTCTATATTCGGACTGCGCAGTTTGTTTTGTTTATGGCACTGCGCAAGTTATGGCCTGAGGCAAGAGCGAAGATCAACTGTACTGTAGGTCAGGCGCTGCTGATTGAAGTGTTTGGTGCTGACGATTTTAATGTTCAGACACTGAAGAAGCAGGTTTCAGCCTTGGTAGAGAAAAATATCCCGCTGATCCGGCGTCGTGTAACCACACAAGAAGCATCCCTCTGGTTTTTGCGCAATGGAAGGCCAGATAAAGCAAAACTGCTGTCCTGGCGTACAGAGCCGTATTTTGATCTTTATTCCTACGAGGAATTTTCAGACTATTACTACGGCGAGCTTTTGCCTTCTACCGGATATTTACAAGTTTGGGATATCCGTCCGGCAGATAACGGATTTTTGTTTATTTACCCGGATCAGAATGCGCCTGATCAGGTAGCAGACTATAAGGAAATGCCGAATTTTCTTTCGGTCAGCATTGAGGGAAAACGCTGGTGTGAGCTGATGGAATGTGAAACGGTTGCAGATCTCAACGAACTTGTATTAAACGGAAAAATCCGTGATTTGATCCGTGTGAATGAAGCGCTACACGAGAAGCGGTTTTCGCAAGCGGCAGATACAGTTTGTCAGCGGGGCGCAAAGGTGATCTTGCTGGCAGGTCCCAGCTCCTCCGGAAAAACGACATCCGCTAATCGATTGGCGGTGCAGCTTCGTGTTCACGGCAAAAAGCCTGTCCTGATGAGTTTGGATGATTATTACATTGATCGGGATAAGATATTACCCGGTCCGGATGGAAAGCTGGATCTTGAGCACATCAACACCATTGATACAGAGCTGTTCCGTGGGCATATTAAGACATTGGTTGACGGTGGAGAAGTAGAACTTCCAAGCTTTAATTTCCTTACTGCGAAGCGGGAATATAGAGGAAACAAACTGCGTTTTGAAAAGGATAATATAATCATTGTGGAGGGGTTACACGCATTAAATCCTGCGCTGCTCCCGGAGGATATCGATAAGAACTTGGTTTTCAAGCTGTATGTCAGCCCGCTGCTGCCTCTTTGTCTGGATGATCATAATCGGATACCGTCCGGTCTTCTTCGCCTTTTACGGCGTATTGTACGCGACTATGAAACCAGAGGGGCGTCTGTGGAGAAAACGATTGATATGTGGGACTCCGTCCGCAGAGGTGAAAAGCGCTGGATATTCCCGTTTCAAGAAAATGCGGATATGTTTTTCAATAGCTCAACTTTATATGAGTTATCCGTCTTGAAAAAACATATCTACCCGTTACTGACTGCCATCGAACCGGAAAACAGTTGTTATGAGGCTGCCCGTGCGATTGTAAAAGTACTAAACTATATACTGCAAGCTGATGTGGATGATGAGATCCCACCAACCAGTCTTGTTCGGGAATTTATCGGCGGAAACAATTTTTATAAGTAAAATACAAAACATATGGATCAGTGTACGGCACTGATCCATAGGAGATGATGTAAAATGAATATACGAATACTCGATCATGAGTCAGTACTTAAAAACCTTCCAGACAGAGATTCCCAGGCGCACAAGGGTGATTTTGGTAAAATCTTGTTGCTTTGCGGCAGTAAAGGCTTTACCGGTGCAGCGGCACTCTCTGCGATGAGTGCATTGCGCAGCGGAGCAGGACTGGTGTTTCTGGGTGTCCCGGAATGCATTTATGCCATTGAGGCGATCAAGCTGACAGAACCGATCGTATTTTCTTTACCGGATGAAAACGGAACGCTTTCTGCAAGCGCTTCCGTTCAAATAAAGAAATGTCTGGACGGAAAAGATGCAGTACTGATCGGACCGGGACTTGGGCAATCTGAAGGCACACTCTGCGCAGCACGAACTGTTCTGGAAAATTTTAACGGACCGGTTGTTTTGGATGCAGATGGCATAAATGTTATAAAGGCGCATAAGGATATTGTGCGCGGAAGGACAAGTCCGACAATTCTGACACCTCACGACTGTGAATTCTCCCGGCTTTACGGAATGCTTCCGGAGAACCGAATGGAAGATGCTGCTGCTTTGGCAACTGATCTGGGTGCGATCGTACTGCTCAAGGGTCACGATACCGTTGTTACAGACGGTAAAACCTGCTTTATAAATAAGACAGGCAATCCGGGAATGGCAGTCGGCGGCAGTGGTGATGTGTTGGCGGGTATCATCGTCAGCCTACTTGGGCAGGGCATCCCGGCACTTGAGGCGGCTGCCTGTGGTGCGTGGCTTCACGGAGCTGCCGGGGATATTTGCCAGAAGGAGATCGGACAGTATGGCTTGTTGCCCAGTGATATAGTGAAGGTCTTACCGCGACTGTTAAAATAAGGCGGGATTTTATGAAACGTGTATTCGCTGTAATTTGTGTGATGTTACTGCTAACCGGCTGCAAAGGCACGAACCATGAATTAAGCCGGGCAGTGGCGTTGCGCCAGCGGCTGCTTGGCAGTAACGGCTGCACATTCGATGCTGTGATCACAGCAGATTACGGTGATAAAGTATATACATTCACCATGGCTTGTCAGGCAGACAGTCAAGGTGACCTTACATTCACAGTGAAAGATCCTCAGACGATTTCGGGAATTACCGGCACTGTGACACAGCAGGGGGGACAGTTGACGTTTGACGGAAAAGTGTTGGCATTCGAAATGCTTGCAGACGGTCAAATAACTCCGGTCACTGCTCCCTGGATACTGATTCGTACCTTGCGCAGCGGCTATCTATCTGCTGCAGGAGTGGACGGTGATAATCTGCGTATGGCAATCGATGACAGTTATGAGGATAATGCACTCCACCTTGATATTTGGACCAACAGTCAGGATGTTCCAATAAGAGGTGATATTCTATGGCAAGGGCAACGGGTCGTGTCGCTTGAGGTCAGAAACTTTTCCTATGTGTAGCAATTTGTCATCCGTGGCATAGGATAAATTGCAGGCTATACCGTATATTTTTCTGTTGTGCGTGGGAGAATAGTTTTAACCGCGTTACATATGGAAAATTTCCGGTAGCGCTGGTAATGATTTCCCACGGAGTGTGAATAGAAATGGATAGCACGGTCAAGCGCGGTGATATTTTCTATGCAGATTTGTCGCCGGTTGTCGGAAGTGAACAGGGCGGGACGCGTCCTGTACTGATCGTTCAGAATGATACCGGAAACCGACATTCTCCAACTGTGATTGCTGCGGCCATCACAAGTCAGACCGGAAAGGCGCGTCTGCCCACGCACATCAGCATTGCGGGAGGCAGTGTTGGCTTGAGTAAGGATTCGGTGATTTTGCTGGAACAAATCCGGACGATTGACAAACGGCGTCTGCGGGAGCATATGGGGCGTCTGGACGATCAGCATATGTCACTGGTAGACAATGCCATTGCTGTCAGCTTTGGCCTTAATGAAAACAGAACTATATGAATGGAATGCCCCCTTGCCGCATAGAGTTGCGGTAAGGGGGTGCTATTATTGACTGATGCATATGAAATTATGTTAGGGGATCAATGTATTGGAATAGCTGAAGTGAAGCGGGAGGGTTTGTATTACTGCTTTCGTTGCCGATGCCGACTGTCTGGTGAAATCATATATCAATTAAAAGCAGTATGCGGCGAAAAAGAATGCAGCCTTGGCGTATGCGTTCCGATCGAAAAGGGATTTGGAATAGACACCAGATTACCAATCAAGAAGGTTGGGGAAGGCAGATTTTCTTTTTATGTTGTTCCCAGACATTCTGATATAACGGATAAATTTGTGCCGATCCGGGCAGACGAGCCTTTTTTATACTTAGAGAAATTGCAAGACGCACATCTGGATACTAAAAACGGGGTTCTTGGAATTACAATTACAGAGGCGAGTAGCTAATTGGAAATATAGATATAATCCAGAATTTCATTTAGGCGGACCTTTCCAATTCCTTCCACATTCATTAGCTCATTCAAGGCGATAAATGGCCCGTTTTTCTCACGGTAATCAATAATGTTCTGTGCAAGACCTTCGCCGATTCCCGGTAGCAGCTGGAGCTGTGACAATGAAGCAGTGTTTATGTCGATTTTTCCGTTATTCTGTGAGCCGGACTTATCTTCCGAAGTTATTACGTTGCCAAAGGGGGATATATGGATGCGCTGGACCATATTGCGGCCAATGAAAATCCCAATAATGATGCAAAGAAAGATGACTGTAAGGGAGATTAATACACGATGACCGATTTTCATTTAAGATAACACCCCTGTCATTGACTATGTTGAAATTTCTTGATATAATAATTAACAACATTATACACAGAATTATCCTGTCAGACAAGACCTGCGGCAGGATATTGAGGGGAATATATGAGAAAATTAGGTTTGATTTGCCTGACCCTTTGCCTTTTAACTGCATTTGCACTGAATATTATGCCTGTTTTCGCTGAGGAAGCGGTCAACAATACAGTTACAAACGGAGCACATTCCTTAGATGGCGCAGTCCCGCTTTTGGGGTCAGACCGCCTTGTCAGCAATGTGCAATCTGCGATCGTTTATGAAACAAAATCGCAGACACTGATGTATGCCTTTAATGCAGATGAGCAAGTATCTCCTGCAAGCCTTGTGAAGATCTTGACAGCATTGATCGTTGCTGAGCAAGCTGATCTTTCCGATGCTGTAACGATTACAGAAGCAGTATTGAATTCAGTTGCCTTTGATGCAGTTTCGGCGGATCTCGTTGCCGGTGAAGTTATGACCGTTGAGGATCTGCTGTACTGTATGATGGTAGGATCAGCGAACGATGCTGCGGCTGTCCTCGCTGAGCATATTTCCGGAAGTCAGAGTGCTTTTGTTGAGGAAATGAATCAGTATGCAAAGAATTTGGGATGCACACAAACAAACTTTACAAATGTACACGGCTTGCACGATGATTTGCAGTACACAACCGCCCGCGATATGGGGAGAATTCTTGCAAAAGCTATGGAAAACGAAGTGTTTTGTGCAGCTTTTGGTGCGGTAAACTATAATGTCCCTGCAACAAACCTTTCAGAAGAACGCGCTTTAGCTACCGGCAACTACCTGATGAATAACGAAGATGTTAAGATTTACCACGACAGCAGAGTAACCGGTGGCAGAACCGCTGTAACTTCAACCGGATTTCGCAGCATCGCAACATCTGCAGAAGACAACGGAATGCAGCTGATCTGTATTGTGATGGGTTCTCAGTCTGTATATCAGGACGATGGCTATACCGTTCAGATTTTCGGAGGTTATAATGAAACCTCTATGCTGCTAAATTCTGGATTTGAGGGTTTTGAAGCAAAGCAGATCGTTTACACAGGACAAGCGATAGAGCAATACTCTGTGGAAAATGGTACTTCTGATGTGGTTGCCGGTGCTATGGAATCTGTTTTTACAGTTTTGCCATATGAAGTTGGAATTGATGATCTGGATTATAGGCTGGTAAATAAGTCAGATACTTTCACAGCACCGTTGGAAAAGGGTCAGATTCTGTCTGTATTAGAAGTATGGTACGGCAGTGCGTGTGTTGGGCATATCGAGCTTTGTGCAATGAACGCTGTGCCGCTGATACAAACAGTGACGGATGATTTAAATCCGAATATAAGCAGGTTTCCCTGGAAGACGGTTCTGACTGTTGTAATATGTACACTCTTGGGTGTTGGTGTGATCTTGATCGTATTACGCGTTATTAGCAGCCTGAATAATGCGGCAGTAAGAAATCGCAGCAGGCAGCACAGAAGAAACCGCAGAAGGAGCCGATAATATGCTCAGCTGGGAAGAATTGGAGCAGCGGTGTGAAAAATGCTATCGCTGTGAACTTTGTCATACAAGAAGCAATGTTGTGATTGGTGTTGGTCCACGCAATGCTGACATTATGTTTATAGGCGAAGGACCCGGTGAACAAGAGGATCTGAAGGGAGAACCCTTTGTGGGGGCTGCCGGAAAGCTTCTGGATGATATGCTGTCGATTATCGATCTTGGACGTCATAATTGCTACATTGCCAATATCGTTAAGTGCAGACCTCCGGGAAATCGTGATCCAAAGGATGAGGAACAGGATGCTTGCATTGATTACCTGCGCAACCAAGTGGCATTAATTCAGCCGAAAATTATTATTTGCCTTGGCAGAATTGCGGCAAAACGGCTGATAGACCCGGATTTCCGCATAACAAGAGAACACGGCACCTGGTACTGCAAAAATGGAATTTGGATGACTGCTCTCTATCATCCATCAGCACTGCTGCGCGATGTTTCAAAACGCCCTGATACTTTTGATGATTTGCTGGCGATCCGAAAAAAGGCTAGGGAAGTACACGCAGATATATAAAAACTTCGGATCATTGATCCGAAGTTTTTTCATAAGTCAGTATTTCCTTTGCAATGTAGATCGGTCTGTTCTTGCTTTGTTCGAAGGTTCTGCCAACATATTCGCCGATAATGCCTGTGCACAGAAGCTGCATACCGCCTAAAAAGAGAATCAATACGATCTGCGTTGCATAACCGGGAATGTCAATTCCGGTTATCAGCTTTTGCAAAATAATGGAGATCAGGTATAAAAATGCTGCAGCAGCACTGATTCCACCAAGGAATGTTGCAATGCGCAAGGGTTTTGTGGAATAACCGATGATGCCGTCGATTGCATAGTTGCACAATTTGCGGAAATTCCATTTGCTTACGCCACCGGCACGCGCACAGGCAACATAGGGGATAAAGTAAGTTTGATACCCAACCCAGGCAAAAATGCCCTTGGAAAAACGGTGATATTCACCCATTTCAATCAGGCTGTCTGCAACGCTTCGACGGAAGGTCCGAAAATCACTGGTGTCGGACTTGAGGCTGATATCAGACATTCGGTTGATCAGGCGGTAGAAGCTTTTTTTGAAGAAGGACAGGACCTTTCCTTCACCGCGACGATCCTGATAAGCAGCGACTACATCGTATTCCTCGTTTTTCTCGAGAATGTCAACCATTTCCCGAACAATTTCAGGCCGCTGCTGAAGATCAGCATCGATCAGGGAAACATATTCGCCACAGGTGTACTTTAAGCCTGCGTAGAGTGCGGACTCTTTGCCGAAATTCCGCGAAAAGCTTACGACCTTAACCGGGCATTTCTGTGCTTTGTGCAGCTTGCGAAGCTCGTGTAAGGTGGCATCGTGACTGCCATCATTAACAAATACGATCTCAAAATCATAACCGCAGCCGTCAAATGCAGAAATAGCGGCAGACTGAAACGCAGCTACATTTTCCGCTTCATTGTAGCAGGGAACGACGAGGGACAATTTCATAACTTTCATCTCACAATCCAGGAATGTGTATTTATTATATGTTCAATAGGGATTTTCGTCAAGAAATAAGCTGTTTATACGGATAGTAGACCCGCAGACATCATAATGCATATGGTAATAAATAATGTTAAAATCGAAAGGATACTGGTCCAGACCACTAACTGTGTAGCAAGCTGACTGTCGTTTTTCATCCCAGCCGCCATAATAGCGCTGGAAACAGCTACAGGAGAACCGAATACAGAGATCAGTGCAGGGTACTCGGCAACACCGCAGGAAAGCAGAGTGGTGTGTTTGCTCAACACAACTGCAGGACCAATGCCTATAACAGGCGCAAGGACTGTACGCCACAGTGTGCCTACCAAAATTTCCTTAAACATACCCGTAACAGCGGAAAACTGAAATTGACCGCCCAAAAGAATTAAGGCAAGGGGAGATGTAATGTCTTTTATATTATCCAGAACAGTATACAAAAACATTGTATCTCTGCGCACAGAAAACACCATCTTACCCAAGGTGTCTATCTGAAGCTGCCGCAGACCCAGACATAAAAGCCCCAATGCAACACCGATGATCAGCGGGTTTGTAACGATCCCTTTCAGGATGCTCTTCATGTCGATCTTCTTGCTGTCAGAATCATTTATAAAAATAGACAGAGAAATAACAGCAAAGGTATTATAGATCGGGATTAAAAAGGCTGAAACGATGGCAGCAACCGCCATAGCCTCTGCACCGCCCAACGCATTGGCAAGGGGCAGACCGATGATCGCATAATTGCTGCGGTAGACACATTGCATCACAACACCTTTTCGCTGGGGTACATTTGTAGCGCGTGCAGCGGTAAAACTCAAAAGGAACAAAAGACAAACCGCAAAGACAGTGTAGATTACTATATCGACCTTGATGGTACTCAGACTTTCGATATCATACACATTGACAAACAGCATTATGGGCAAGCAGAGGTTAAATATATAATTATTGCCGGTTGCAATAAAACTCTCATTCAGAAACCCAATTTTTCGCAGTCCGTAGCCAAGAAGGATCAGCAGCAATATCGGCAAAATGGAATTGATCGCAGTCATTAAAATATGTCCTAAACCCATACACAATCTCCTGATTTTTAACATTGAAAATATTATACATCCGGTATTCTGAAGTGTCAATTGTTTATAAGATCAAATGAGTTGCATATAATTCAAAACATCAGTTGACAGAATGGGGAAAATGTGGTACTTTATTTCCATATTACAACACTGTGATGGGGAAGTTTTGCCCGAAATCATCAAAGAGAGCGCGTGTTAGGTGAAAACGCGTATGATGGATTGCAAATGGTCGCCCCGGAGTGGATTTCCTGAACGCAAGTAGGGAAGTATGGGTGCGCCCATTACAGCGCTTGAGTGCCCATATTTGGGAATTCAGGTGGTACCGCGGAAATTTTTTTCGCCCTGAGCATTTGCTCGGGGCGTTTTTTATTGAAGGAGTATTTACTATGGCAAGAGAACTTCCAAAAGTGTATGAACCCCAGCAGGTAGAAAATCAGATCTATAAAATGTGGGAGGACAACGGTTATTTCCGTCCGGCAGGAAAGAAAGACGCTAAGCCTTTCACCATCGTTATGCCACCCCCCAATGTTACCGGTCAGCTCCATATGGGTCACGCAATGGATGCCACATTGCAGGATACTCTGATCCGCTTTAAGCGGATGCAGGGCTATAATGCCCTGTGGCTTCCCGGTGTGGACCACGCAGGTATCGCAACCCAGATCAAGGTTGAGGAAGAGCTGCGCAAGGAAGGTCTGACCCGCTACGATCTGGGTCGGGAGAAGTTCCTGGAGCGGGTCTGGGACTGGAAGCATAAGTACGGCAACCGGATCGTGGAGCAGCAGAAAAAGCTGGGTGCATCCTGCGACTGGGAGCGTGCTCGCTTCACAATGGACGAAGGCTGTTCCGGCGCTGTCCGTGAAGTCTTTGTTTCCCTTTACGAAAAGGGACTGATCTACAAGGGCAGCCGGATTATCAACTGGTGTCCTCACTGTGTAACGGCTCTTTCCGATGCAGAGGTTGAGTATGTGGACAAGCCCGGTCACCTGTGGCACATCCGCTATCCTCTATCTGACGGCAGTGGGGAAGTGGTGGTCGCAACCACCCGTCCGGAAACCATGCTGGGCGATACCGGTGTCTGCGTGAATCCCAATGATGAGCGCTATAAGGAAATTGTTGGCAAGAATGTGATTTTACCTCTGGTCAACAAGGAAATTCCTGTGGTTGCCGACGACTATGCAGAAATGGAATTCGGCACAGGCTGCGTGAAGATGACTCCTGCCCACGATCCCAATGACTTTGAGGTGGGTCTGCGTCATAACCTGGAAGTGATCCGTGTACTGGATGACAACGGCGTTGTTAACAGCTATGGCGGCAAATACGAGGGTCTGGATCGCTACGAAGCTAGAAAGGCGATCGTTGCCGATCTGGAAGTACAGGGCTATCTGGTGAAGATCGAAGATCACGCCCACAATGTTGGTACTTGCTACCGCTGTCATAACGATGTAGAGCCGATCATTTCTGCCCAGTGGTTTGTGAAGATGAAGCCTCTGGCTGAAGAAGCCATCCGTGTGGTGCGTGAAGGTGAGACGAAGTTTGTTCCTGACCGTTTCTCCAAGACCTATCTCAACTGGATGGAAAATGTTCGTGACTGGTGTATTTCCCGTCAGCTTTGGTGGGGTCACCAGATTCCTGCCTGGACCTGTGAGGAATGCGGCCACATTACTGTATCCCGGACCGACGCCTGCAAGTGTGAAAAGTGCGGCAGTACAAAGATCGAGCGAGATCCCGATGTGCTGGATACCTGGTTCAGCTCTGCCTTGTGGCCCTTCGAGACCCTTGGGTGGCCTGAAAAGACTGAAGATCTGGAATACTTCTATCCTACGGATGTGCTTGTTACCGGCTATGACATCATATTCTTCTGGGTTGCCAGAATGATCTTCTCCGGCTGTGAGCATATGAAGAAAACGCCCTTCCACACTGTTCTGATCCACGGACTTGTCCGGGACGACAAGGGCCGTAAGATGTCCAAGTCTCTCGGCAACGGCATCGATCCGCTGGAAATGATCGAGCAGTTTGGCTGTGACGCACTGCGTATGAATATGGTCACCGGTAACTCTCCCGGAAACGATATGCGTTTTTATGTGGAGCGGTGTGAGGCAATGCGTAACTTTGCAAATAAGCTTTGGAATGCCAGCCGCTATGTGCTGATGAACCTGGGCGAGGATGCCAAGAACGAACTGCCCGCTATGGATCAGCTGACAACAGCTGACAAGTGGGTGCTGTCCAAGCTGAATTCTCTGATCGCAGAAGTGACAGAAAATCTTGAAAAATACGAGCTGGGTGTTGCAGTTGCAAAGGTATATGACTTCCTGTGGGATACCTACTGCGACTGGTATATTGAGCTGACAAAGGCAAGACTTTACAGTGAGGACACTGCACAGAAGCAAACTGCGCTGCAGGTGCTTGTATATGTTCTGGACCAGACCTTGCGTCTGCTGCATCCCTTTATGCCCTTTATTACAGAGGAGATCTGGCAGAGCCTGCCCCACGAGGGTGACGCACTGATCGTTGCACAGTGGCCTGTTTACAGAGAAGATCTGGCATTTAAGACAGAAGAGGATCAGATGGAGTCTGTGATGAATGCCATTCGCTCCATTCGTAATCGCCGTGCAGAAATGAATGTACCGCCCTCCAAGAAAGCATCTTTGTTTGTGCTGACTACTAAGCCTCAGATATTTACCGAGGGTGAAGGCTTCATTCAGCGCCTTGCCTACGCGGATCAGGTGACGATGCTGGAGAAAGAGCCTGAGGATCTGAACGGTATGGTTTGTTGTACCACAGCCGATGCAAAGCTCTACATTCCTATGGGTGAACTGGTGGATGTTGTCAAGGAACTGGAGCGGATTGCAAAGGAGCTGGAGAAGGCAAGAAAGAACCTGGCTATGCTGGAAGGAAAGCTCTCCAACGAGAACTTTACCGCAAGAGCACCGGAAGCTGTCGTTAACGCTGAACGGGAAAAGGCAGCAAAGGCCCGCGATCTGATCGCACAGCTGGAAGAAAGCGAAGCCGCACTAAAGAATATCTAATTTCTGTTTTAAAAGCAGAGTGTAAACCTAAGTTTGCACTCTGCTTCTTTTTTTATACAACCGATTCCGACTGCAAATACAAAACGGATAATTATATACTAATACATGGAAATCAAAGGAGGAGGAAAACAATGCATTTAACAAGTTTTCTGCAGGATGGACAACTGACAGTGGCAATGACCGGAGAGATCGATCATCATTGCGCCAAGGCATATATTGAGGCAATCACAGCAAAAATCGAGGCGTACACACCAAAGTGCTGTGTGCTGGATTTTCAGGAAGTGACCTTTATGGATTCTTCCGGAATTGCTGTGGTGATCAATGCTTTGCGGAATATGACCCGGATCGATGGCAAACTCATTCTAACCGGTCTAAGCAATCAACCGATGAAAGTGTTCCGGACATCCGGAATTGATAAACTTGTGGAAATTAAGGAGGCAGTTGTATGAAATTCGAAAACTATATGATCTTGGAGTTTCCAAGTAAATCCGCAAATGAATGCTTTGCCCGTTCGGCTGTTGCTTGCTTTGCAGCGCAAATGGACCCCACACTGGAAGAACTGGGTGATATTCGTACCGCTGTGTCTGAGGCGGTTACAAACTGCATTGTTCACGCATATCCGGACGGTCTTGGTATGATTACCCTTCGGTGTCGGATACTCAAAGGCAATGTGCTGGATATCGTCATTAAAGACAAGGGGGTCGGCATTGAAAACCTGGAACAAGCCAGAAAGCCGATGTTTACAACCGGTGGCTCAGAGCGCAGCGGTATGGGTTTTACCATTATGGAGAGCTTTATGACAACGCTGGAAATTACATCCGCACAGGGTAAGGGGACTACGGTGCATATGCGCCGCCGGATTCAGAAGCGGCAATGAGCCGGACGGAAGAACTGATCGCCCGGTCTCAGGCAGGGGACAGCACTGCCGGTGATGCCCTGATTGCGGAGAATACGGGGTTGATCTGGTCGGTAGCAAAACGGTTTATCGGCCGGGGAACGGAGTCGGAGGATCTGTATCAGCTGGGCTGTTTGGGTTTTCTGAAAGCGGTGGAAGGATTTGATCCGCAGTTCGGAACACAGTTCTCGACCTATGC
>JAZQDL010000008.1:0-3885 GCA_045546835.1 Faecousia sp. | reverse complement strand
AATATGGAGTCACTTAAAAAATGCCACCCGTATTTTCAAAATTATTATATTCCTCAATAAAGCAAAATAGCCCGAACATCTTACCAACGGTAAAGAGGTTCAAGCTATTAAGACTTGGTGCGCGAGGCGGGACTTGAACCCATTAAATAAACAGCTAAAACTGTTGATGCTCTAAGCTGTTTTCTCTTTCATTGCCATTTTTGTTGTCATTTTATACTTTACAGCCTTATGATATCAGAGTATGTATCGTAATACCCAACACTATTTCCGCTCTTTGCGTAGTAGGTTACATAAGCACGGTAGTAATAGCCGGTAAATCCTGTATAGGTAACTCCATTTGAGTGGAATGCCGTGTCTTCTCTTATCATTTGAGACCAACTACTGGGATAGTAATATTTTACCGGTTGCCAGTTGACCTGATCTGTTGAGCGCTGCATTTCTATGTAGTTGACACCCAATTCATCCATTGTATGTGTTGCCATTACTTCGAACCAGACACCAAATTTATTCTCATCTACTTCATATAAGTAGGTGCAGGTGCTCACAAAGAACGCGCTGGCCCTTAAAGAATTCTCACTGGCTAACACTGGCACAGCCAAAAGAATTGATATAAGTAGCAAAATGCATATCAGTTTTGTAAAATACTTCACAGCAATCCCTCCAACGAATAAATTGAACCTAACATTTTATATACTACCCTTTCGTTACTTGCACTGATTGTACACTCTGCATCGTCAACAACCCAAGCAGCCGTCCATCTTTCCTTGTTTTCCATAATATAGTGTTTAATGCCCGCTATCTCGCAGAGTGTTGCGTTAGCTTCCCCCTTCTGGTATTCAGAAGAAGTCTTTATGTCAAATGTTTTGATTTTAATTCCGACATATCCGTCAGCACAGGAAAATCCTGCAAATATTGTTGTTCCATTGGGTACATTTTGCACATCCAACTGATCCAACGCCGCATCCTCTGGCAACCAAGTAGGAACAACATTTCTGCTCAGATCCAACCCCGCAACCGTATCATACAATTCCTGCAGTCCGGGATGATCAGTCTGATAAACAAATTCTTTGTCACTGGGCTTGCCAAATGAGAATATGTCTTTTGTCCACTGGCCAATCATTGTGAATACGCTCTCGCTGCCAAATACATTAGGTACAGAAGCGAGCACAACCAGGCAGACGGCAACTGCAACAGCAACCCGTTTCCACACAGAGGATCTGTTTGGTTTTTCCTCTTTTTGCGGTTTCTTGCCGTACATTTCGAGAACAGGGTCTGTCTGCTCTCCCCCGGTTTCTTCTTTTTTAATTTCTTTCAGGATCTGTATTACCGTGCTTCTGTCCGGTTTCTTCTTATCCAGCTCCTTCTTTAGGCGGTTGCTTAAGCTCTCTTTTTTATCAAAGCCCACTTTGCCAGCCTCCTTCCACGCGTTTCAGAAACTCACAACGATCAAGCACCAAGCTTAATACCTTAGCCATTCTGGAAATGAACTCTGTATTCGTTGGCTTTTGAGACTGTGAAAAATATAACTCCCAAATCCCGTCTCTTTTCAGCCAAGCTTTTTCAATTGCTCTGGTAATTGTCTTATCCACTTGTTGTACTGTAGCAGAAGGTTGATAGTCCTTTGCAATAGCAGGATATATCTCTTTGGTGAGAAGTCTCATTGGATCTTCATACCAAAGGAGTATCGCTTCTTCAACATAATCAAAACCGTGTCTGCGCGTTGGAATATCTACTTCAAGCAGAATTATTTTCAGAACATATTCTTTATCATATCCAGAAAGGTTGCGTGCTAAGAAATCAATATGCTCTATCAAGCTATCTGCGTTATTCATTTTCAACCTCCCCCTGTATCATTATTACATAATTTTACATATTTGTCTATAAAAAAATAATCCCTCCCCGGATGGTTAGTCCAGGGAGGGAAATTTCACATATCAGGTGCCGGTGTTCTTTTCGTGCTGGGTGCCAAAGTAGAACGACACCACCATTGAGATAATGATCATCACATTATCCGGGCTGATGTTGCCCTGCAGTGCCAGAACCGCAAAGACAGCGATCACCACCAGTGTCACGATCGTCTTGACCTTCAGCAATGCCGCCAAATTCTTTAACATTTCCTTCATAGTATGTATCCTCCTTAGTTTACTTTCGGTTTGTGATAGGATTTCAGATCCCGGATGTCGTGCTCTGCCTCGGTCATACGCCCGGCAAGCTTAATGGTGTCGCTCTCCAGATCCTTAATACGACCTTCATTGCTTTCGGCTTTTCCTTCCACTTTAACAAGCCGGTACTGTGTCAGCTTCTGTGCTGCCAATATACCAAACAGGCTTCCAAGCAGTGTGCCGGCAAAGCCAAGGATCGCAACAATGATTGCTTCACTCATTGGCTTGTCCTCCTTATGCACCCAGAAGGCTGCTCCAGGTCTTTTCGCCCACGATGCCATCCACTGTCAAGCCAGCATCCTTCTGGTATGCCCGGACCGCTGCGTCTGTCTTAGCGCCAAAGTCGCCATCGACGGGGTTCTTTGTGCCCAGCTGATAGCCCATAGCATAGAGCATCCGCTGCAGTGCCTTGACCTGCTCACCCTTGCTGCCCTTCTGCAGCACACCCAGTGTTACATTCACAATTCCTTCCGCCTTTGTTTCGGTCCGGACCTCCTTCTCTTCCAGCTCCAGATACTCAGCACAAGCCTTCGCGTAGGCAATGCCCATTGCTTTCAGCTCCGCATCGTCATTCCAGTCCTGGATATCCTTCAGGTTGTCCACGAAAGCGCCCTCATTCAGGACGGCGGGCATATTGGTCAGACGAAGCACTGCAAGGTCGGGGCGCAGCTTTACGCCGCGGCTGTTCTGGCCGATAGCTTTGACGTGTTTCTCGAAGATCTCACCCAGGGTGCGCCGCTTTTCATTGTAGACCAATGCCTCGTAGCCGTCACCCTTACCGGCATTGAAGTGGTTGGATGTAAAGAGATCTGCGCCCCACGTATTTGCCTCAGCGCACACCTTATTCAAATCACCGTCACCCACCTGCACTTGCACATCGTAGTGCGCCAGCAGGTAGTCCCGCTGATAATTTGACACCGCAACATTCAGCCTGCGTTCAGTCTCATAACCTACCGCACCGGGATCTTTGTCTGAATGTCCGGGATTGATATAGATTTTCTTCATAGCTTATTCCCCCTCGGTCTCCGGAGAATACTTCACCCAAAGGCTCTCTGTCCCAACGCTGCCGGGCTCCCAGGTATTCTGACCGGAATGTACCGACTGCCAGAGCTGGCCGTTATGGCTGACGATCGCACCAGGCTGATATTTATCGCTGATACCATTCCAAGGTGTCCAGACTTCATATTCCTCTGTCTCGCTCTCGGTGCTATCCTCCCCAGCCTGCTTCTTCTCCAGAGCCTCCACCCTGTTGGCAAGGTTCTGGATCAAGGCCAGTGCTTCCGGACGCTCAGCATCGGCGCTTGCGTACTGTTGTGCCATAATCAGCAGCTCGTCCAACTGCTCATCGGTCAAATCTCCCAATGCATACAGTTTCTTGACTCTGTGCTGTATTTCCGCCAGCTTATAACCACCGGTTGCAATTCTACTCTTGAAGATATCGTACATATTACTTCCTCCTTATGTATTGTTGACTACGGCTGCTTCCAGAGCCGCTACACGATCCAGAAGGTCCTTATTGATAGCCTTCTGGTTTTCAATGATTGGTAAGGGATCAAGCCTTCCGCTAACCGTGAGGTTACCCGTATTGCAATACAGGTAATTGGTGCCAGACAGTGCCAGGACTTCCGTAGGTGTCAGCTGGATGGTGTACGGCTCTGCCAGTTCTACGCCATCGCTTCCGTGAGTGACAGTCAGCACACCACTGTTCCAGTCCAGACTGCCG
>JAZQDL010000007.1:0-2516 GCA_045546835.1 Faecousia sp. | reverse complement strand
AAAGCACGCATACAATGCTCCTTTTGAGTGGGGCTGCCTTTCCAAATATGTGGGCAGGCAGCTCCCACCGGAGCAATGGCGTTGCACAATGTTCCACGGCCTTTACGCTGGCTATACGGCGGGCCTGGAGGCCACAGGGCGGGCGTTAGGCCTTGCAGAGGATAAACGCAAGCTCAATACAGGTAAAGCCCTTATACGCTATTTCTGCGTGCCCTGTGCCCCCTCAAAGGCAAACGGTATGCGTACACGAAACTACCCCCACCATAACCCGGAGCGTTGGCAGTTATTCAAAGAGTATTGCTGCCAGGATGTTGTTACGGAAATGGAAATTGAGAGGCGACTTTCGGCAATACCCGTACCGGACTTTGTGCAAAAGGAATGGGAAACGGATCTCATTATCAACAGCCGAGGCGTGGCGGTTGATATGGAAATGGTTGAGGGTGCCCTGGAGCTTGGTGCTACGGTCCGCAACAGCCTTATGACAGAGGCAATGCAAATATCCGGGCTGAATAACCCCAACAGCGTAAAGCAGCTTGCTGCTTGGCTTGAGGAGGAAACCGGTGAGGAGGTTGCTGCCCTGCGTAAGGACACCGTGGCAAAGATGCTTGCCCGTGATGATAACAGCCCCCAGGTACAGCGTATGCTTGAGATCCGGCAGGAGCTTGGCAAGACCAGTACCAAAAAATACGATGCCATTGAGGTGGCCGTGTGCCCGGATGGGCGTGTGCGTGGGCTCTTGCAGTTTTACGGAGCCAACCGCACAGGCAGATGGGCGGGCCGTTTGGTGCAGGTGCAAAACCTACCCCGCACCTATACGGAGCCCCTGGAGCTTGCCCGTGAATTGGTAAAGGGCCGAAACCTTAACGCCCTCAAGGCCATTTACGGCAGCATCCCGGACACATTAAGCCAACTTATACGCACAGCCTTTATAGCACCGCCTGGGCACATACTCATTGATGCTGACTTTTCAGCCATTGAGGCCCGTGTTATATCGTGGCTTGCCGGTGAGGAGTGGCGCGTTGAGGTTTTCCGCACCCACGGCAAAATATATGAGGCATCTGCATCCCAAATGTTTGGCGTGCCCCTTGAGCTTATCAAAAAGGGCAACCCCGAATATGCCCTCCGACAAAAGGGCAAGGTTGCAGAGCTTGCACTCGGCTACCAAGGCAGTACCGGTGCACTTATCAATATGGGTGCTCTTGATATGGGCATCCCGGAGGAGGATCTGCCGGATATTGTTACCCGTTGGCGTGATGCCAACCGGCGCATAAGGGATCTGTGGTACAAAATGGATGCCGCCGCCGTGCAGATTATCACCCAAGGTGGAGCCGTTGGCGTAAACAATGTGGTTATTGCCCGTGAGTTTAACTACGAGCAAGGCACCGATTGTATGACCATAACGCTACCCTCCGGGCGTAAGCTCTATTACATTGAGCCCCAAATTGGCCAAAACCAATGGGGCAGCCCCTCAATATCGTATATGGGTATGGACCAGACAACAAAGAAATGGAAACGCATAGAAACCTACGGCGGCAAGCTCGTGGAGAACTGTGTGCAAGCCATTGCTCGTGATTGTCTGGCACAGGCCATTGAGCACCTTGAGGCTGCCGGCCTGCCTGTTATATTCCACATACACGATGAGGTTGTTATTGATTGCCCGCCCAATGCCGCCACCCTGGAGGATGTGGTTAAGATCATTGCACAGCCCATACCCTGGGCTCCGGATCTGCCGCTGGGTGCGGATGGCTGGGTTGGCCAATTCTTTAAGAAAGACTAAAAACCAAGGAGGCATACAGATGCAAACATTAAAGGATCGTGATCCGCAGGAGTTTGCGGGGCTTGTAGGACTTTACAACCTTGCCATTGAGCAGGTAAATGCTCCCGATTATGAACGGGCAGCACCCCCCCCGCAGGATAAAACACCGTTTGCCCTTATTGATGCTTGGGGCCTTGAGTGCTTTAAGCTCGGTTTTGAAATGGGCAGCCAACTGGCACAGAATGAATAAAAGGAGGATCGGCAATGCAGTATATGGGCGGCAAAAGCCGTATTGCCCGCAGCATTGCTAACATAATCAATGAGGTACCAAGGTGGAAAATCAAGAATAGCAACACCATTGGCACAGATCCTCAACTCTGCGGGGGGGGGCTTGCTTTGTTAGTCTTTTCTGCGGTAGCTGCTCCGTTGAGAGCAAAATAACCGGTTATGACCGTATCATCCTAAACGATAAGCACGAGTATTTGATCTCAATGTTAAAGGGTGTACAGCAAGGTTACGAATTGCCGGAAACCATAACGGAGGATCAGTACCAATATATACGAGCCAACAAGGATGCAGATCCCGTGCTCACAGGCTTTGTGGGTTTTGGGTGCAGCTTTGGTGGCAAGTGGTTTGGCGGTTATGCCAGGAATAAGGGCGGCACCAATTACGCAGCCCAAAGCAAAAGATCATTGTTAAAAGATATGGCCACGCTCGGCGGTGCAGAGTTTATTTGTGGCGATTATCGCAAAGTACCGAT
>JAZQDL010000006.1:0-3738 GCA_045546835.1 Faecousia sp. | reverse complement strand
TTGGAAGAATCTTACGCTTGCCGGTGTTTACGGAGCGGAACCTGTAAAGGTGGCAGAGCTGCGGGAGTGGATCGATACCTACTGTGAGAAGATCAAACCTTTTATATGTGACACTGGCGCATTTCTGAGAAAAGCCCAGGCAGACGGGAAAGACATCCTTTTTGAAGCACAGCTGGGTGCCCTGCGGGATCTGGACTACGGCATCTATCCCTATACCACATCCTCCAATGCGATTGCCTCTTACGCACCGGTAGGCTCCGGCCTGCCCTCTGCCAAAATTGGTGAAGTGATCGGCGTGGTAAAGGCCTATTCCACCTGTGTGGGGGAAGGTCCCTTCGTTTGTGAGATGTTCGGTGCGGAAGCAGAAGCACTTCGGGAAGCCGGTTTTGAGTATGGCGCGAAAACCGCCCGTCCCCGTAGAGTTGGCCCCATTGACATTGTGGCTACCCGCTACGGTGTTCAGGTCCAGGCAGCTACCAATATCGCACTTACCAAGCTGGATGTACTCAGCTACCTGGACAAGATCCCGGTTTGCACCCATTACACGGTTGGCGGTAAGGAAACGGACGAATTCCCATTCCCCTCTGTGCTGGATAGTGCCAAGCCGGTGATCGAGTATATGGACGGCTGGAAGTGTGATATTTCCGGTATCCGCAAGTGGGAAGACCTGCCTGTCGCCGCACAGCGGTATGTAGAATTCATTGAAAAAGAAATCGGCTGTCATGTAGGCTTCATTTCCGTTGGTCCGGAGCGAGACAGTATCATTATTCGTTAAGGAGAATCATCATGACAGAAAAATACGAATCCCCCCTGAGCTCCCGCTACGCATCCGACTATATGCTGCGCCTGTTCTCGGCTGATCACCGTATTCAAACATGGCGTAAGCTGTGGGTATCTTTAGCAAAGGCAGAGAGTGCTTTGGGTCTGCCCATTACAAAACAGCAGGTTGCCGAACTGGAGGAACACATTGCAGATATTGACTTTGCCTGTGCCGCTAAGCGTGAAAAGGAAGTTCGACACGATGTAATGGCCCATGTATATGCCTATGGCAAGGCAGCCCCGTCCGCTGCGGGTATCATTCACCTGGGCGCAACCAGCTGCTATGTGACAGACAATGCAGATCTTATCATCTACCGGGATGCCCTAAAGTATCTTCGCACGGAGCTGCTGAAGGTAATTGCCAACCTGTCTTCCTTTGCGGATCAATACAAAGCCGTGCCTACTTTGGGGTATACTCACTATCAGCCTGCTCAACTGGTGACGGTGGGTAAGCGGGCCACACTTTGGATGCAGGATCTTTGGTCCGATCTGGAAGAACTGGATTTTGTGATCGGCACAATGAAATTCCTCGGGTGCCGTGGTACTACCGGCACGGAAGCGAGCTTCCTGGAACTGTTTGGCGGAGACACAGCAAAGATCGATGAAATGAATCGCATGATCTGCGCAGACTTCGGCTTTGACAGCTGTTTCGATGTTTGCGGTCAAACCTACCCCAGAAAGGTCGACAGCCGTATTTTGAATGCACTTTCTTCCATCGCTCAGAGCTGCTACCGAATGGCAAATGATATCCGCCTTCTGCAGCATGACCGGCAGGTGGAGGAGCCTTTTGAAAAAAATCAGATTGGCTCTTCCGCAATGGCCTATAAGCGCAATCCTATGCGAAGTGAGGGGATCTGCAGCCTTGCCCGTTACCTGATGTGCGATGCTATGAATGCGCCTATGACTGCAGCAACCCAGTGGCTGGAGCGGACATTGGACGATTCTGCCAATCGCCGTATCTCTATGCCGGAGGGCTTCCTCTGTGCCGATGCGGTGCTGCGGCTTGCCCAAAATGTAACAGACGGTCTGCATGTTAATGAAAAGATCGTAGAAAAAACTGTGAAGGAGTACCTTCCTTTTATTGCTACGGAGAATCTGATGATGGAAGCCGTCAAGCGGGGCGGTGACCGGCAGCAGCTGCACGAGATCATCCGTAGTGCTTCCATGGAAGCCACCGCCAAAATGAAAAACGGTGAGGAATGTGATTTGCTTTCCCGTTTGGCTGCCCAAAAGGAGTTCGGTCTGACAGAAACGGAAATGGATGCACTGCTGACTCCGAGCCTTTACATTGGTCGCTGCGAGCAGCAGGTGGAAGCATTCTTGGCAAAGGTCAAGCCGCTGATTGCTGATGTTTGTACAGACAGAATCCAGATCAATTTGTGAGGAATGATAGATGGAAGAAAAAATCCTTGTTTTGGACTTTGGCGGTCAGTATAACCAGCTGATTGCCCGCAGAGTCCGGGAACATCATGTCTATGCGGAAATCAAACCCTATAACAAGATAACTCCGGAGGAAATCCAGGTAGCAGGCTATCAGGGTATCATTTTTACCGGTGGACCCAACAGCGTGTACAACGAACGCTCTCCCCATTATGACCCGGCAATTCTAAATCTGGGGATTCCGATTCTTGGTATCTGCTATGGCGCGCAGCTGATGGCATATATGGCCGGCGGCGTTGTCAGCGGTGCGGAGTCTTCCAGTGAGTACGGCAAAACGGAGACCTTTACCGACCACAGCGTCCTTTTCCGTGGGTTTTCCAATCACAGCATCTGCTGGATGAGTCATACGGATTACATCAGCCAGGTGCCGGAGGGCTTCCGTGTAATCGCCCGTACCGGCAAATGTCCCTGTGCAGCAATGGCGGACGAAAGCAGAAAACTCTATGCGGTACAGTTCCACCCGGAGGTAACCCATACGGAGTTTGGAAAGCAAATGCTCTATAACTTCCTCTTCGGTGTCTGCGGCTGCAAGGGGCAGTGGAAGATGGAAGATTTTGTACAGCAGTCCATCGAAAAATACCGGGAAAAGCTTTTCGGTAAAAAGGTTTTGCTGGCACTGTCCGGCGGAGTGGATTCCTCTGTGGCAGCGGTGCTGCTGCATAAGGCGATTGGCAGGAATCTGACCTGTGTGTTTGTAGATCACGGCTTGCTGCGAAAAGACGAGGGCGACTTCGTGGAAAAGACCTTCCGGGACGGATTTGATATGAACCTGATCCGGGTCAACGCAGATGACCGCTTTCTAAAGAAGCTGGCTGGGGTTACAGAACCAGAAGAAAAGCGGAAGATCATCGGCGAAGAATTCATCCGGGTATTCGAGGACGAGGCCAAAAAACTGGGAAAAATCAATGTGCTGGTACAAGGCACGATTTATCCGGATGTGATCGAGAGCGGTGCAGGAGATGCCTCCACCATTAAGAGCCATCATAATGTAGGCGGCTTACCTGACATAATTGCTTTTGATGAAATTCTGGAGCCGCTGAGAGACCTCTTTAAGGACGAAGTTCGGGAGGTCGGCACCAAGCTGGGAATTCCCAAAGAATTGGTCTGGCGGCAACCGTTTCCCGGCCCTGGTCTCGCTGTACGGGTCGTTGGTGATATTACCAAAGAAAAGCTGGACCTGCTGCGAGAAGCGGATGCCATCTTCCGTCAGGAACTGGAAGCGGCAGGCGCAGAATCCAACCAGTATTTTGCGGTACTGACGGATCTAAGAAGCGTAGGTGTGATGGGTGATGCCAGAACATACGGGCGTACCATCGTGCTTCGTGCAGTTACTACGGATGATTTTATGACAGCGGAGTGGACGCGGCTTCCCTTCGAGGTGCTGGAACGGGCCAGCAGCCGGATCACAAATGAGGTGCCCGGCATCAGCCGTGTTGTATATGATATTACGAGTAAACCCCCGGCTACTGTGGAGTGGGA
>JAZQDL010000005.1:0-39611 GCA_045546835.1 Faecousia sp. | reverse complement strand
TACAAGCTGGGCGACTTTGGTATTGCCAAGACTGTTGAGAGGACCGCCAGCGGCACAAAAATCGGCACATATAAATATATGGCACCGGAGGTCTATAACAATCAGCCTTACGGCAGTGCCGCGGATATTTATTCTTTGGGTCTGGTACTATACTGGATGCTGAATGATCGGCGTATGCCGTTTCTGCCATCGTCCTCCCAAAAGATCACTGCCGGAATGGAAGAGGAAGCAAGAAGTCGCCGCTTTGCCGGAGAGCCTCTCCCTGCCCCTGCACACGGCAGCGCTGTGTTGAAATCCATCGTTTTGAAGGCTTGTGCGTTCGATCCCAAAAACCGCTATTCCTCTCCCTATGATATGCTGCAAGCACTTGAGGGCCTTTCCAAGGGGAATACTGCCGAACCTCTTGACCTGGATGTTAGGGCTGCCATTAAGATAACAACAACCGAAGCCTTGGCAGGTTGTACGAAAACAATGTTTCTTGATAGCGTCGGAAAAGTAAATGTAAAAATCCCAAAAGGAATTAAAAATGGCACGGTGCTTAGGCTGGTCGGTTTAGGAAGAGATGATCCTAATTCTCCTCTGGTAGGAGATGCTTATATTACCGTCCAGATCGTTGCAGGAGAGAAACCGTCCGGTAGCTCAAATGTACCGAGCGGTGGGAATTCTGGCACACAGAAATCGAATGCTGAATATGCCGGTGTGATCTCCCGTGCGGAAGCACGATCCGGATGCAGCAAGACTTTTACTTTTAAGGATGGAACCTCAAAAACAGTTCAGATCCCCTCTAATTGCCAGGATGCACAAGTGGTAAATGGAGTAACGATCTATGTTCATAATCCGCAGTCTAATCCGGGAGACATGCGCAAACTTCCGGAGGTGATTCTTGATATCTATGCAAACCAGTCTACGCACATTGCACGAAATATCTTCCTGACCTTCTTAGGCTGGATGATCTTTGGTATGGCAACTATGCAGATTCCGGTGATGGCAGTCGGATTGATGGTCACTATTGTTATTGTAGTCGTAAAGGGAATTAAGAAAAACCAGATCATAGAAAGTGCAAAGCAAGAACTTGCGCTAAGGAAAAAGAAGAACGAAAAGAAATAACATTACATTCCCTACGTCGGTATGCCGACGTGGAGACCTCGAATATGTATGGGACTATGACAAGTAAAAATACATTAAAACAAATCGTTGTATGGCCGCTGCTTTTGGTCGTGCTTTTGACACTGTGCGCTTGTGGTAAAGAACAAACATCACACCCTCAATTAAACGCAGATTTTTCCGGTAGTGCAAATACATTCTCTTTTTCTGCACAGCCGTCAGAAACCTTAACGCTTTCCGCCGAGAGTGCCAAGAGCGTATGCAACACAATTGTACAGCAGACGGTAGATTATCCCTATTCCGATATGTACGAACTGGAAGAAGTGAAACGCCGTCTGGACTTTGATGCCTCTGTGCAAAGCCATCGCTACAGTGCTTTGGATGAAGCCGGCATCCTTACCGCAAATCACTTACAGTATCTTGTGAAGGAGAACAACGAAGCCTTCTTGGCTGATGAGCCCTTTGGCTATAAAGCCGTTGAGGACGATTATATTGCTGAGCTGTGTGGCTTTATCGTCCATGTGATCGATGCTATGCGGCAAAAATACCCGGACATCGACTGGTCCCGGGTATACTGCAATTTGGGGAATTTGAAGATCCTGTATAATGTGGGTATGCTCAGCTATGCCCAAGTCTCCCAGGAATTGGTGCTGTCCATCAGTAAAAACAATACGGAGATTATTCTGAACATGAAGGGTGAGGATGGCTTCAGCCGTGTCTTGACCCATGAGATTATGCACATCATCCAAATCGGCTGTATTTGCGAGAATATTGAAAACTGCGGCCGCCGGGCAGGCATTGCTGTGTACTGGGATGATTTCAGCCTGAACACCACAGACTGGACATGGATGGTAGAGGGCTCAGCGGAGCGGCATATGTGCGCCCTTACCGGTGGTGAGGCAGTGACCTATCAGTATAAGATGGATTACCTTTGCAGCATGACTATGTCCGTGCTCCTGCGGGATTCGGTAAAAGCAGATACCATGGAAACCCTGTGCTTTTACAGCGATCCGGAATTGCTATTTGATGCCTTTGGTTGCGAAACACAAGCGCAACGGGATGAACTGCTGAATATGATGATTACCTTGCAGATCCTGCAAATACAGCCTAAAAACTTTTACATTACATACAAAGAAAAGACCTGCATCGATCTGATGGCGGATGAAAAGGCAATGAATCAGTTCAGTTACTCTTTGAAGCCCGCAATTTGTATTTCTCTGGCAAAAGAGTTTTACGAAAATCTAATCCCGTTCTTGCAGAACAATCAACTGACCTACAATGATCTTTTCTTCCTGATTAACCTGTTTGAAGGGCATCTGAACCAACACCTGACCTACACAAATGAAAGCAAGGCAGAGATCAATCAGCCGTTTATCAGCAGCTATTGTACCATACGGGATGCATTATTTTCGACTTTGGAGGCGGACAATCCCGGCGTAGATGTGACAGCGCTTTACGCTGCCTATGACATCACAGCTGCCGGTAAAGAGCTGCTCAATGCCGAACTTGCTATGCTGCCTGTAGAAAAGCTTGCCTTCCTGGCCGAGCGCGCCCAATGGCAGTCCGAGCTGCTCGGCTTAGGGCAAAAGGTTCCACAGTAACCTATATTTGGCTAAAAAGCCAAATCACAAAGATACACCACCATGGGCAACGGTTTGCACATACGCAAAACCACAACACTTGGTGGTGTATTTCGTCCTTTAATCGGACCTCTGTTATTTCAATAAACTAACCCACTTTATAATACGCTCACGTTTGCATGCTATATTTCATTGTTTCAACATTTGTAAACTTGTTTCTGCAAAAACGCAGAAACAAGTTTACAAATAAACAAGTTTGTATTATAATCTGAGTATCAGTACAAAGGAGTTGGTTATATGAAGTATTTTGATGTTGCTGCAGATATAGAAATTGTGCAGGAATTGCTGGGTTTGTCTGTTGCTGAAATTGCGGAACAGATTGGCGTGGCAGAACGCTCCGTATACAGTTGGAAAAACAACGCCGAACAGATAGCCCCTAAGAATTTAGAGAAAATTTATGATTTTGCGTTTAGCAAGGGTATCCGGCTGAACAAAATTAAAGAGCAGTTCTGTCGGGAGGAATGTACTGTCGGACATAGGGTTCTTTTCCACGGCTCCAAGACATATATTGATGGGACGCTTTCCGTAGAAAAAGCAAAGGACGGAAACGATTTCGGCCGAGGGTTCTATTGCGGTGAGAGTCTGGAGCAATCTGCAATGTTCGTTTCCAGCTATCCGGATTCCTCCCTGTACATCGTCGACTTTGACACGGCTGGGCTGAAATATGTGCAACTGGGCGTTACCCGGGATTGGATGCTGCTGATCGCCTACTTCCGCAAGCGGCTGGATGCTTATGCCAGTCATCCTATCATCCAAGAGCTGCTGGCTCGCCTAGAGGACGTTGACTATATCATCGCCCCGATTGCCGATAACCGTATGTTTGAAATTATTGACAGCTTCATCGACGGTGAGATCACCGATGTGCAGTGTCAGCACTGTCTGTCTGCGACCAACCTGGGAAATCAGTATGTTTTCGTTACGCCCAAGGCATTGAAGCAGGTAAAGCTTCTGCACCACTGCTATTTGGCACAGGCAGAGAAGAAGGCATACCTTTCCTCCAAAATGGATGAACACAAGGTCAGCAGCGATAAGGTGAAATTGGCAAGAAAGCAGTATCGTGGCCAGGGAGACTATATTGAGGATATTTTGAAATGAGAGCTTTTGATGAAACCGGATTGAAACTATGCAGGATGCAGGCAGAATTATTTGTTCTGTCGGCATCCAAGTTGGAGTGCAGTTCTCCCATATTCCTGCGGAGATTTATGCTGTCAAAGGTGGCTTCCCGGATGGATCAGGACGGTTTCCTGTATGAGTCCTGTACCGAGGACGATATCCTACAGGAGATTGAAGAAGAGTTCGGAGCAACCAACTACGGCAAAGAAAAATACAGCTCAGAGGAATTGTACTGGATGGGATACCTGTACCGATACTGGTGCTATACCTATGAGAAAAGCAGCAAGCAGATTTATAAACTGATGAAGCCTAAGGACCTGCGCCAGCTGTACTATCCCTACCATTCCTTAGATCCTGCCCAGGCAATTGAACGGATTTTGGAGTCCAAAAACATTGGAGAAGAAGATCTGACCCAAAAGGGAGTAGAGATTCTCCGCAGAATTATGTCTGAAAAGAAGCAGGAGGATTAATTCTTCATGTTTGTCTGCCATAAAACGCGTTTAGGACGAAATAGCAGACAAACAAAAACAAGACCCGGGAAAGGCGTTTTTGCACCTTCCTCGGGTCTTATATTTTTGTGTCTTATATCATATCGGCTCTCTAAAAGTAGTAATTTGGTAGTAAATTTAGGGCAAAACGCAATTTATCGTGGTTTCTCTAAGCAAATCCCGGTTGATTAGAGTGGTGCCATGGCAGACGAATAAGATCTTTGTCATAATATATCCTCACACTTTTTGTCATTGCGAAACCAGTCCGCAGACTGGTTGTGGCAATCTCCTGTTATTTTTATTGATAGTATTGTAGCATAGTTTGCGGCGGGAGTAAACCCCCGCCCTACCGTCGCAGATCAATCGTTACCATTGAGGTGGTCACCAACCGTCCGCATATTTTCAGAATTGTTTTGATTTTTGAGCAAAAGCAATATATAATATAATCAGATAAATTTGAAGGAGGAATTATGATGAAAAAGCGCATTAGGTTAATTGTTACAGTTATTAGCATCGCACTTATTGCCGGCTTGCTGCTCTGGCGATTTTTGCCCCGATCCTCCTCTTATTTAATTTCAGTTGATCAACACGCTTTCACCGGCTTTTCCGCCATTGCAACGGTCAGCTACATAGAAGACGGAGTGCCTTACTCTAATATATATCGTATAGAAAATACACCGCAGTACACAGAGGTGCTTGAAGAAGTACTGGAAATTTTAGCTACATCCCGCTACCGACCGGATTTCCGCAATTTGTTGCCGGGTGGGCTGCGCCAAATTGACGGCGGTAAAAAATATGACGGTCGAATCATATCACTGGCATTTTCTGCTGAGACCCAAGAAGGATTTGTTCATATCCAGTTTTTGAGCAGCCGCGTCATCCCCGTTTCTGCAGGCAGCAGATCCGGCCTGTTGGCTTACCACCCTACAAACCGGGAAACGATGGATAAGCTGGTAGAATACTTGCAAGCCAATGGCGTAAAACAGTAAATGTTCCTATAACCCTTGAAAGAGAACTGCAAAATGAGATCCAAAGAATTTTTTACCGGGATGAAAGCCGGTATGCCCATCTGTATCGGATATTTTTCCGTCAGCTTCGGGTTTGGTGCAGTGGCAATTGCCCAAGGTCTGAGCGTGTGGCAGGCGATTGTCATCTCCTGCTCCAATCTGACCAGCGCCGGACAGTTTGCGGGACTGACGGTGATCACTGCTGGGGCAACGATCATTGAAATAATTCTGACGCAGTTGGTGATCAACAGCCGTTATGCCCTGATGAGCCTTGCTCTGGGTCCTCGGTTAGGTCCGAGCGTTAACACAGGCAAACGGTTGCTTGCCGCATTTTTCAACACAGACGAAGTATTTGCCCTTGGTATGTCCAGAGGGAAAAACCTGACAACTGCTTTCTTTCTGGGTGCCGGTGTGATTGCGGCACTGGGCTGGACTGCCGGTACGGCAATAGGCGCTATTGCCGGATCTTTGCTGCCCCAGTCCATCCGGATGGCATTGGGGGTTATGCTCTACGGTATGTTTATTGCCATTGTAGTCCCCCAGGCAAGGGAAGAAAAGCCGATCCTGCTCTGTGTAGCCTTAGCGCTGGTATTTTCCTGCCTTTTTGCATGGCTGCCTTTCCTGACGGAAATATCCGCAGGTCTGGCAATCGTGCTTTGCACCGTTGGGGCAGCTGCCCTGTGCGCCCTGTTCTTCCCCGTAGAAGCGGAGGTGGCCGTGTGAATATTTACCTCTACATTCTCACAATGGCACTGACCACCTATGTGGTCCGCGCCATTCCCCTGACGCTGCTGAAAAAACCCATAGAGAACCGCTTTTTGAGGTCTTTTCTGCACTATGTTCCCACCGCCTGCCTGACTGCAATGACCTTCCCCGCCATCCTTTCTGCCACGGAAAATGTGATAAGCGGGGCAGTGGGTCTGGTGATTGGCATTTTACTGGCACTGAAAAAGAAAAGCCTGATCGTGGTAGCCGTTGCCAGCTGCGCTGCCGTATTCCTAACGGAACAATTATTAAAATTCATATAAAAACAGAGAGGATCAACCTCTCTGTTTTTTATATAATTCATACCCAAATAGCAGGTGGTCTTTGCTGTGGCAGTCGGAAGAAAAGATAATCTCCTTGCCTGCTGCCAGCCACCGGTCCAGAATATCCTTTGCAGGATACGGCTCTGTAGTATAACCCCGGGATATTGCTCCGGTGTTCACTTCCAGCACTGCCGGGGCATCCAGCAACGCTTCCAGTGCCTGCTTGGCGGCTGCCTGATACCGGGGATGCTGGATGTTGAACAAATCACCGTCCTGATTAAACTTGGTAACCAGGTCAAAATGTCCGATGATCTGACACTTTGTTTTTCGGTACACATCCGCTGCTAATTCATAGTAGTCCTCAATAAACCCATAGAAATCTCCGCCGTAAAACCGTTTCACATTTTCGATCTGGCTTTCCCTGCTATGATCCACCGCCAGATACACGCCGTTCTTTTTTACATAATGAACAGAGCCGATCACATAATCGTACCCATCTGTGGGTTCTTCGGAATAATAATCCTGCTCAATGCCCAGCAGAATTTTGATTCTCTCGGCGTATTTTTCCTGCAGCCGTCTAACCTCAGTAATATACGCCCGGGTGCCTTCCTTTGACATACAAGGGCCTTCATCAAACGCCGTGTAGGAATGACCGGAAAAGCCCAGCTCCGGGCAGCCCAGACGGATGGCTTCTTTCACCATTTCCTCCGGTGTGTGCTTTCCGTCACAATAGCAGGTGTGGGTATGGTAATTGGAAGTCAAGTATTATCTTCCTTCCTGTTGAGCCGGGCGATCACATTTTTATAGCCCCCTGTGCCGTATTCACAGCACTTGCTGACACGGCTGATCGTTGCCGTGCTTGCGCCGGTCTCCTTGCAGATGGTGGTATAGCTGACGCCCTGGCTGAGCATTTGCGCCACTTCCAGCCTTTGGGAAAAATCCAGAATTTCCTTAATGGTGCAGATATCTTCTAAAAACGCATAACATTCCTCTTTTGTTTTTAAGGAAAGAATCGCTTCACACAGCTCATCTGTACCCTTTGTATACCAGCTTTTCATCCAACACCTCTTTCCAGCACTTTCGCGCGCTAGTGTGATAAACAGATTATACCTTATATGGGCGTCGATTGTCAATAGCGTTTTTTCATAAGCGCTCCCGGCAACTGAGCCTTGCTTTTCCGATGGGTGTAGGATATAATTTTACAAACAACAAAAGACGGAGGTTTCTATGGAAAATCAGAAAAAACCTGAAAATCAAGTCAGCTGGCTGCCCATCGGTATGTGCCTGGGTGTTTCCATTGGTATGGCGATCGGCGCGGCTGCCGATAATATCCCCCTTGGGATGTCCATTGGTGTCAGTATTGGCGTGGGGATCGGTGCACTGATCGATCATAAAAACCGCACAAACTCTGAGGATGAAAAGGAATGAATACAGTTTTACGAAAATGCATAGCAGAAGATCTATCTGATCTTCAAAAAATTTCCATAGATACCTATTCCGAAACCTTTGAGAAATTTAATTCCAAAGAAAATATGGATGCCTATCTTTCCGATGCTTTTAACACACCTAAGCTGGAAAAGGAATTACGCGATCCCCATTCGGAATTTTATTTTCTTTACTGCGACGGGCAACTAGCGGGGTATCTCAAGGTAAATGAAGTGCCGTCACAGACGGATATTCACGACCCCCTGTCTTTGGAAATTGAGCGGTTTTATATTCTGCGTGCCTTTCAGGGCACAGGAATGGGTCAGTTTTTAATGGAACAGGCGCTATCGATGGCAATTGCCCGAAAAAAGGAATATGTTTGGCTGGGCGTTTGGGAGCATAACGAAAAAGCAAAGCGATTTTATCAGAAAAACGGCTTTTACAAAATCGGTGCTCACAGCTTTGTAATGGGCGACGATGACCAGACAGACTTTGTGCTGCGCAAGGATTTGACACTGTAAATCCCGGTGATATAATATTTCACATAATAGAATTAAGGAGCAATGGGTTATTCGTTTTATTCCCAACATTAAGTATAACGAGCTGGCAAACAGCTTTGTGGATCTGTATCTGCCCGACAGGGATTGCAAGGATATGATCATCTGGTATCACCGCGGCGGCTTTGTGAATCTGGACCGCACCAAAATCGCCTTTGCAGAGGATCTGACCAAGGCCGGTGTGGGTGTTGCCTCTGTGTAGTACAGAATGTACACCCACGGGGCAAAGTTCCCGGATCTTCTGGTAGACGGTGCAAATGCAGTGAAATTCCTGCAGGATAATATTCATCAGTACGCCGATGTGGAGCGGTTCTTTATTTCCGGTCAGTCTGCCAGTGCTTACCTGACATTGATGCTGGCATTCGGATACAGCGACTTTAGACAGTGCATTGCTTTTCTGCAACGCACTGTTTTTTACAATCAGAGCGGCAAATTTCTATTTAACGAACAGCTTACCTAAAACGCACGTCATTGCGAAACCAGTCCGCAGACTGGTTGTGGCAATCCGTTCTCCTATCGGAAAAGCATTGTTATTGCAATGTTTTAGTGGAATGCGGTTTGCCACGTCGCGCATTGCTCTCCTCGCAATGACGTGGTTGTAGGTGGTATGTACGTAGGGCAGGGGCTTGCTCCCGCCCTACAGTGAGCCTGACCGTCAAACTGAAATTTGACGGTTGCGGCAAAAGCGTGCAGATGCAAACCCTACCAAATAATTTTCAATTTTCCATTTTCAATTTTCAATTGTATATTTTTTACCCCTATGGCAAACAATACCTCCGTAGCCTGACCGATATAATCCAAACACGCCCAAGCAAGTATCTGATCGGGTCAGGTCAAACAAAAACAGGAGGTTATTTACAATGTTCTCTACGCGCTTTTTGTGTGTACTTCTCACCCTTTGCAGCCTTTTCTGCCTGTGCGGCGGTGTTGCGGCAGCCGAGGTAGACAGCGATGCCATTTATTGCTTTACTTCCGCTGATTTTTCTCAGTCCGAAGATCCCCTTCTGGGCATCTGCATCACCGGACTTCCAGAAGCGCAGACCGGCACGGTAATGCTGGGCAGCCGGATCTTGCAAAAGGGAGATATCTTAACTGCCGATCAGGTGGTGCAGATGACCTTTTCCCCTCTGCGTACAGAAGAAGATCAGCAGGCGCAGATCACCTATCTGCCCATTTATGAAAACCGGGTAGAGCGCTCTGCCACCACTGCCCTTTCCATTCGGGGTAAAAAGGACGAAGCACCGGTTGCCACTGATTCCTCTGTGGAGACCTACAAAAACATCCCCAATGAAGGTTCGCTGAAGGTCACCGATCCGGAGGGAAAGGATATGACCTTTACCCTGATCCGTGCGCCCAAACGGGGCGATGTGGTGTTGCGGGAGGACGGCTCTTTTGTCTACACCCCGAAAAAGAATAAAGTAGGTGTGGACTCCTTCACCTACACCGCCACCGATCCGGCAGGCAATGTTTCCCGGGAAGCTACTGTGACAGTCCAGATCCTCAAGCCCACAAATCCCACTCAGTACACGGACACCGCAGGTCTCGACTGCCGGTTCGAGGCAGAATGGCTGCGAAATACGGGACTGTTTGAAGGGGAAAAGGTCAGCTCTCTTCCCTGCTTCTTCCCGGAAAAGGCTGTGACCCGGGGGCAGTTTCTGGCAATGCTGGTGCAGACCCTGGATGTCCCCACAGAGAATGTGAGCGTAGCGGGTCTGCCTGAAAATACGCCCCAATGGCTGCAGCCTTATCTGACCGCAGCCATCCGTTCCGGTCTGACTGCGGGACTTCCGGACACAGAAACCTTCCAGGAGGACAGCCCCATCACCGGTGCAGAAGCGGCGGTAATGCTCCAGAACGGTCTTGATCTTTCCATCTCTCAGCAAGCTTTGTCCGCTTACCCAGAAGCGGAAGAAGAGATCCCCACCTGGGCAGCAGGTGCGCTGACAGTCCTGCAGGAGAACGGCGTTACAATGGATGCAAATGCGCCTCTGACCCGTGCCGACGCGGCAAATGTGCTGTATCAGGTCAGTATTCTTGCCGTCAATGCCCCCGGCACAGCGGTTTTCCGTATGCAGCAATAATTTATAAAAACGTGTTACAACTTTCGCGAATCTATCGGTAGAATATGTAGGGGCGACTATCAGTCGCCCGCGGGCGGATAATATCCGCCCCTACATCTATAAAGGATAACCAACTGCATAGTGTTTGGGTGCCTTGCTGTATTTTGCAAGGCACCTTTTTTATGCTTTTTTGCGGAGATTGCCTATTGACAAATGACTGGATTTGTGGCAATATATTGTGTAGACACCCCTTCTCAGTACACAATATATTGTGGCTGATGCAAATATGATTTTGACAGAAAGACAGGTAAGTACTTATGATCCAAAGCATTATCAAGCGCGATGGCCGAGTGGTTTTGTACGATCAGAACAAGATCGCCGGCGCAATTCTGAAGGCTCTGGAGGCCTCCGGAGAGGGCAATGCAGCAGATGCTGCCTGTGTTGCCAACGATGTCCAGCGGGAGCTGGAGGGCAAGTTCTCCTCCGAAGCCCCCAACATTGAAGCCATTCAGGACGCAGTAGAACGCCAGCTGATGAACCACGGCTTCTCCGCTGCTGCTAAGGCATACATCCTCTACCGCGCCAACCGCACCCGCGCCAGAGAGGCTAACACCTCCCTGATGAAGACCATCGATGAGATCACCAATATCGATGCCCGTATCAGCGATATGAAGCGTGACAACGCCAACATCGACGGCAACACCGCAATGGGCTCTATGCTGCAGATCGGCGCCGCCGGCGCGAAGGCATACAACGAAATGTACCTGCTGCGTCCCGAGCATGCAAAGGCATACCGGGAAGGCGACATCCACATTCACGATTTTGACTTCTACTCCCTGACCACCACCTGCTGCCAGACAGACATTATCAAGCTCTTCAAGGGTGGCTTCTCCACCGGTCACGGCTACCTCCGAGAGCCCCAGGGCATCCAGAGCTACGCAGCACTGGCTGCCATCGCCATCCAGTCTAACCAGAACGACCAGCACGGCGGTCAGTCCATCCCCAACTTCGATTACGGTATGGCACAGGGCGTTGCCAAGACCTTCCGCAAGGCTTACATCCGCCGGCTGAAGGAGTCTCTGGAAGATCTGCTGAACCTGGAGGACGAGCAGGAGAGCATCTCCGCATTGGTTGCTGCAGCAGAAGAGGCTTGCGGCACTACCGCCCGTCTGGAAAATGCACCGGAGTTTGACCGGACTGTTGCTGTGAAGTTGACCGAGAAGTATGCCCTGACCCAGGATCAGGCTGCTGCCCTCATTTCCCGTTCCAGAAAGCGCGCCTGGCAGAAGACCGACCGGGATACCAAGCAGGCAATGGAAGGCTTTGTACATAACCTGAACACCATGCACTCCCGTGCAGGCGCTCAGACCCCCTTCTCCTCTATCAACTACGGTACAGACACCACTCCCGAGGGCCGTATGGTCATCCGCAATGTGCTGCTGGCACTGGATGCGGGTCTGGGTCACGGCGAGACCTGTATCTTCCCCATCCACATCTTCAAGGTCAAGGAAGGGGTCAACTACAACGAGACCGATCCCAACTACGATCTGTTCCGGCTCAGCTGCAAGGTCAGCGCCCGCCGCCTGTTCCCCAACTACACCTTCCTGGACAGCCCCTTCAACCTGCAGTACTATGTCCCCGGCCGTCCGGAGACCGAGGTTGCAACCATGGGCTGCCGTACCCGCGTAATGGGCAACACCTACGATCCCACCCGTGAGATCGCCTACGGCAGAGGTAACCTCTCCTTCACCTCCATTAACCTGCCCAGAATTGCCATCGAGGCAAAGGGCGACGAGAAGGTGTTCTACGAAAAGCTGGAGGCTATGCTGGAGCTGGTTGCTCAGCAGCTGCTGGACCGCTTTGAAATTCAGGCAAGCAAGCACATCTACAACTACCCCTTCCTGATGGGTCAGGGCGTATGGCTGGACTCCGAGAAGCTGGGTAACAACGATGACCTGCGGGAAGTGCTAAAGCACGGCACACTGTCCATCGGTTTCATCGGTCTGGCTGAGACACTGACCTCCCTTTACGGCAAGCATCACGGCTGCGCTGAGGAGATCCAGAATAAGGGTCTGGAAATTCTGGGCTTTATGCGCAAGTTCTGCGACAACAAGTCTTCCGAGCTGAAGATGAACTTCTCCCTGCTGGGTACACCTGCAGAAGGTCTGTCCGGCCGCTTCATCCGTATGGACAAGAAGCGCTACGGCACTATCCCCGGCGTTACCGACCGGGAGTACTACACCAACTCCTTCCACATCCCTGTCTGGTATGACATTTCCGTATACGACAAGATCCGTCTGGAAGCTCCCTACCACGCCCTGTGTAATGCAGGCCACATCAGCTATGTGGAGCTGGACGGCGACACCGCACACAATGTGGAAGCATTTGAAGCTGTTGTCCGCTGTATGCACGACTGCGGCATCGGCTACGGCTCTATCAACCACCCTGTTGACCGTGACCCGGTTTGCGGCTATGTTGGCATCATCGGCGATGTATGTCCCCGCTGCGGCCGTCACGAGGGTGAAGAGATCGATCCCGACCGCGTAGAAGAACTCAGAAGAAAGTATCCCCAGATGCCCGCATTTCAGGGTATCGAGTAAGAACTAAGGAGGAAATAACTATGACTATTAAATCCAACAACGAGAAGATGGGCCAGGGTGTTGGCTTCGAGCGTATCCGCCGGATTACCGGTTATTTGGTCGGCACTATGGACAAGTGGAACGATGCAAAGCGCGCCGAGGAGCGGGACCGCGTGAAGCACTCTATGAGCAAGAATGCTTGATCTTTCCGGTATTGTAAGTGACAGCATTGTGGACGGCCCAGGCATCCGCACCACCATATTCAGTCAGGGCTGTCCCCATCATTGCAAGGGCTGCCATAACCCGGAAACCTGGGAATTCGGCACCGGCACACAAACGGAAGAAGAACGCCTTTTGCAGATCGTGCTGGAAAATCCCCTCTGCCGGGGCGTGACCTTTTCCGGTGGCGAGCCCTTTGCCCAGGCGGAAGGTTTTTCTAAGCTGGCAAAGCTTCTAAAGGAAAAAGGCTACGAGGTGGCGTCCTATTCAGGCTACACCTTCGAGCAGCTTTTATCCGGCACAGATGCTCAGCGGGAGCTTTTGAGAAACATCGATATTCTGATCGACGGACCGTTCCTGCTGAAGGAGCGCTCTTTGGAGCTGTCCTTCCGGGGCAGCAAAAATCAGCGCATTCTGGATGTGCCCAAATCCCTTGCCGCAGGCGAAGCCATCGCCACTACCCAACCCCGCTGGCAAGGCGACTATTAAACCAGAAAAAAGTGCTATTGCAAATGCATTTGCAATAGCACTTTTCATTTTTATTAGCCAGCTACGATCTGGCGCAGGGAGTCTGCCTCTCTGGGCAGGGTCTCGATCAAGCCATCGGGCATGAACTCCAGAAGCAGTGTATGGTCCTCGGGGAACTCTGCCACATAGGTCTTCCATGCATCAATTGCATCACCCAGAGGATACTTTACACCTTCCTTCCAGTTGTATACATGCAGATGAACAATGTAAGGCTTCAAGGCACGGATAAATGCCACATTTTCTTCTACGGTTGCACAATTGGGCTGCCAATAGGTGCGGAAGTTGGGAGAGTTTACGCCCTCCATCAGTTCCAGGGCATATTCCTTTGTCTCAGTCATGGTGTCGCGGTGGCACTCCATGCAGAGGATGATACCGGCTTCTTCTGCCAGCTTTGCTGCCTTACGGCCTTCCTCGATCATACTCTTCCGCCACTCGGGAGTCATCTCTTCCAGCTTTGCCTTGCCGGCCCAAATTCTGACGATGTTGGTGCCCAGCTTTTTCGCTGCCTTCAGATAATCAGGCAGTTCCTCAATGGGGTTGACGCCCAGACGGAAGTAACCGCCGTAGGAAGAGCAGGTAATATCATACTTCTTCATCAGCTCTACCAGCGCATCCAGCCGAGCTTCATCCGTGCAAGGCGCGTGAACATCGCTGCCCCACTCAATGTACTTAAGATTTGCCTTTATCATTCCCTGCAAAATTTCCTCTGGGTTCAGGGGGCGGAAGCTGACAGATACTACGCCAGTGTTGTGCATAATACATTTCCTCCTAGAATATGTTTCCGCAGCTTTCTCTCTGCATTGGTGTAAAGAACAGAGCCGCTGGGTAATGTCACTATATTGCAATCCCCCGGTCTACTACCCAGCCTCCTTTACACAAGGGGGCTATTTTCCCCTGACTTGTTCACAACGCCGCCGATGAGTATAACCACAGCAAAGACGATCAGATACCACACACAGCCAATGCCGTGACTGAAAATGCTGGCAATCACCATAAACACACTGCCGCAGAATGCCAGGCTCGGCAATATAAACCGCCGCAAAATGCTTTGATCCTTTTCCTTGCGCATCCACTGGATGAGCATAGGCAGATACATCAAATACACCGTAATAATGGGCAGCTCTGTGGAGTCAAACACAAACGCACCTTTCCAGATGCCGGAAAGACTGGTCAGGTAGAAATACAAGAACCAGACGGCGGTAGCCATCAAGGCAAACACGCCGGAGTTTCCGGGCATATTGGTGCTTTGATCCACCTGGCTGAATGTTTTCGGGGCAGGTCCTTCTCCCCGGTTTGCCAGGGAATACATACACCGGGTACAGCCAAGCATCAAACCGTTTGCCGTGCCTAAACAGGAGATCGCCACAAAGAGATTGAGGATATTGCCCAGCACATTTCCAAAAATGTTGGTAAAGGCAACAGTGGCGCCCTTATCCACCAGTTCCTGATTGGATGCGCCGCCGGCAACGCCGATGTAGTAGAACAAATATGCCGCCACGATCACAATGCCGCCAATGATCAGCGCCTTGGGCAAATTCTTTTTGGAGTCCTTGATCTCCGCGTTAATGGAGGTGGCAATGATCCAGCCTTCGTAGGCAAAGGCGGTAGCACAAACTGCCGTAAACAGGGGGCTGGAGGAAACGGTCTCCACCTGTGCGGTGGTGGTGATGTTTTCCTGCAGTGTGCCGGTAACGATGCCATAAACAAGACCCACCACTGCCATTAAGCCGATGGGGATGAGCTTGATCACTGTGGTAGAAGTCTGAAGCTTTCCCGCCAGCTTGGGAGAAAGCACATTGACTGCATACACGGCGCACAAATAAAACAGGGTCAGCGCCATACACTCCGGTCCGATGCTGCAGCCGCCCTGTGACGCAGGAATGGACAAAGGAAAAGCCGGATTGGCGGAAGTAATAAATTCCAGTGTATACCGGGCAGTAAGCCAAGCAAGGGTTGCCGTCATACTGGGAAAGTAGACAGTTGCAGAAAACCAGCCCATATAGTAGCCGTACCGGGGTCCGACTGTGGCTTCCGCATAATCTACAAGGCCGTTGACCCGCTCGTATTTCTGCCCCATAAAGGAAAAGGTCAGCAGGCACACCAGCATAATAGCACCGCCGATGAGCCACGCCAAAATACCCAAGGGCATATTGCCCTCGGTCTTCTGCAGGATCGTCTGCGCTTTAAAGAAGATGCCCGAGCCGATCACAATTCCCACCACCATACAAATGGCAGTAAATAAGCCGTATTTTCGCTGCAGTTTACTCTCCATAATCGTCCTCTTTCTCCAAAAACTAAACATATTATATAATAAACCGAAACAAAAGTCTATTCCAATATTCTAACCCCACTGCGCGTCAAATTTCTGTTTATCGGGCTGTAGGGGCGACCCTTGCGGTCGCCCTAAACGCCTCCCTTGTGTAAAGGGAGGGGGACCGCGTTAGCGGTGGAGGGATTGTAATGTGTCGACAAATGACAATCCCCCAGTCATTTGCCTAAAATCGTCAAATGACAGCCCCCTTTACACAAGGGGGCCATTGGTAGGCGACCGCAAGGGTCGCCCCTACAATGGGTGTTCGATAAACAGAAATTTGATAAAATAAAATGGAGGTGTCTCAATTTTGAGACACCTCCTTCTTTCTATTTAACCATAGTAAGCGTCCAAGTACATCTGGCGGATTTCGGACATCAGGGGATATCGGGGATTCGCGCCGGTGCCGCTAACTACTAAGCCAGAGGTTTGTCTAAATATTATGGATGCGCCAAGATTTGCAGCTTTATTTCATCATAAGACACTGCATTTTCGTGTAACCGTTGTGCCTGTGCGTAATCAAACACATCTGCAATGGCTGCGTTATGTTCCGTTTCGCTGACAGGGATACCTTCTATTGAATACTCATAGGTTAATTTATATTCATTATTTTCCAGCTGCACAACTCGCTCTATCATATCTGCACTGAAAATCAAATTGAATCCGGCATCAGTGAGTGTGTATGCATTTGTATAACAGCAACCCATATTCCCATTTTGATTCATTAGCCTTCCGCTATATTTAATATAGCTGCCACCGTGCGTCCGGCCTAACCGTTGCTCAATAACTGTTCCGTTTTTATAACTGTACACGGTGTCCCCTGTTGCCTCACAATCTCCACTTAAATATAATTCGGGAATTTCATCACCATCGATATAAACCAACGCGTATTCTACATTCCAATCCTTATTCACTTCTATGTATTCCAGATAAGCATTTTTCCAGTTGGAAGATACTGTCGGTTGTGTAGATTCGGTAGAAGGCATTGATTCCTGTGTGGTAGGTATCTCTATCGGCTGGGTGGTAGGCTGTTCCGCTTCCTGGGTGGTTTCTATCGGCAGTGTTGTTGTCTGCGTTTGATGGATTATAGCAGATTCTTCTGTTTGCGTTGGTCGTGTATCTTCGACCTTTGTCGGTAGTATCCCGCAGGCAGTCAAACAGTAAAATACCAGCACAACGCATATAAGCAATAATATTCCCTTTTTAAACATAATGTGTTCTCCTTTTATATCTCTATCGATATTATAACACATTCGTTTCGCTATGTGCAATAGTGGAGGGGCAGTGCCCCTCCACTACAACTTCAAAATAACTTATACGCCATAGTAAGCGTTCAGGTACATCTGGCGGATCTCGGACATCAGAGGATAACGGGGATTTGCACCGGTGCACTGGTCGTCGAAGGCCTGCTCGGTCATTTCGTCCAGCCGGTTCAGGAAGTCCTGCTCGTCGATGCCGTAGTCACGGATCGTCTTGCGGATGCCAACCTTTTCCTTCAGCTGCTCGATCGCCGCAATAAGCTTTTCCAGCTTTTCTTCATCGTTCTTGCCGCCCAGTCCCAAATAATCAGCCACTTCTGCGTAGCGGGCAAGGGTATGGGGATAATCATACTGGGAGAAAGTACCCATTTTCGCAGGCACTTCGCTGGCATTGAACCGCAGCACATGGGAAATCAGCAATGCATTTGCCACGCCGTGGGGCAGGTGGTGGAATGCGCCCAGCTTGTGTGCCATAGAGTGACATACACCCAAGAAAGCGTTGGCAAATGCCATACCTGCCATCGTTGCGGCGTTTGCCATATTCTCTCTGGCTCTGGGTTCGTTCGGGCCGTTGTCGTATGCCTTGGGCAGATTCTCAAACACCAGCTTCAGGCTGCGCAGTGCCAAGCCGTCAGTATAGTCCGTTGCCAGCATAGAGGCATAAGCCTCCAGTGCGTGGGTCACTGCATCGATGCCCGATGCGGCGGTGAGTCCCTTGGGAGCGTTCATCATCATATCTGCATCCACAATTGCCATATTGGGCAGCAGCTCATAGTCTGCAAGGGGATACTTGACGCCGGTGCTTTCGTCGGTAATGACTGCGAAGGGGGTCACCTCAGAGCCTGTGCCGGCAGAGGTGGGAACGGCAACAAAGTATGCCTTTTCTCCCATTTTGGGGAAGCCGTAGACACGCTTGCGGATATCCACGAAGCGCATTGCCATATCCATAAAGTCTGCATCCGGATGCTCATACAGCACCCACATAATTTTGGCTGCATCCATTGCAGAACCGCCGCCCACCGCCACGATCAGGTCAGGCCGGAAGGCTGCCATCTGGGCAGCGCCTTCTCTGGCGCAGGCAAGGGTGGGGTCGGGGGCAACATTGGAAAATACCGTACAGGTAATGCCCATTTCCTCCAGCTTTTTCTGGATGGGGGCGGTATAGCCGTTTTCATACAGGAAGGTATCCGTTACGATAAACGCCTTTTTCTTACCTTTCAATTCTGCCAGTGCCACCGGCAGGCAGCCTTTTTTGAAATACACCTTTTCAGGCGCCCGGAACCACAGCATATTCTCCCTCCTGTGTGCCACAGTCTTGATGTTCAGCAGGTGCTTGACACCTACATTTTCCGAAACGCTGTTACCGCCCCAGCTGCCGCAGCCCAGTGTCAGGGAGGGGGCAAGGCGGAAATTGTACAGGTCGCCGATACCGCCCTGGGCAGAGGGGGTGTTCACTAAGATTCGGCAGGCTTTCATACGCTGGGAGAATGCATCCAGCTTTTCCTTCGCATTTACCGGGTCTAAATAAACCGATGCGGTATGGCCGAAGCCACCGTCCTCCACCAGCTTTTGTGCCTGATCCAGTGCGTCGGCAAAGTCCTTTGCCCGGTACATTGCCAGCACGGGAGAAAGCTTTTCGTGAGCAAATGGCTCACTTAGCTCCACACTGGTGACTTCACCGATCAGGATCTTGGTAGCCTCCGGGACATCCACACCTGCCAAAGCTGCAATGGTGTAGGCAGACTGACCTACGATTTTGGCGTTCAATGCGCCGTTTATCAGAATAACTTCTCTAACCTTTTGGGTTTCTTCCTCTGTGAGAATATGGCAGCCCCGGGCGGCAAATTCCTGCTTCACCTGCTCATAAACATTGTCAAGGACAACCACACTTTGCTCCGATGCGCAAATCATACCGTTGTCGAAGGTCTTAGAGTGGATCACAGAAGATACTGCCAGCAAAATGTCTGCGCTGTCGTCGATTACTGCAGGGGTGTTGCCCGGGCCTACGCCCAGGGCAGGCTTGCCGGAAGAATAGGCTGCCTTCACCATACCCGGTCCGCCGGTGGCAAGGATCAGGTCTGCTTCCTGCATCAGCATATTGGTCAGCTCCAAAGAGGGCTGATCGATCCACTGGATGATATCCTCCGGTGCGCCAGCTGCCACAGCAGCCTCCAGCACGATCTTTGCTGCCGCAATGGTACATTCCTTTGCACGGGGGTGGGGGCTGATGATGATACCGTTTCTGGTCTTCAGACAGATCAATGCCTTGAAGATGGCAGTAGATGTAGGATTGGTGGTGGGGATCACCGCGCCTACCACGCCGATAGGCTCTGCAATCTTGGTAACGCCGTAAGCAGTGTCCTCTTCGATCACACCGCAGGTCTTGGTATCCTTATAGGCATTGTAAATATATTCGGCAGCATAGTGGTTCTTAATGACCTTGTCTTCCACCACGCCCATACCGGTCTCCTGAACTGCCTGCTTTGCCAAAGGAATTCTCGCCTTGTTGGCAGCGGATGCGGCAGCTAAGAAGATCTTATCCACCTGCTCCTGACTGTAGGTTGCAAAAACAGCCTGCGCAGCACGGCAACGGGCAATCGCCTGCTGCAGCTGCTCCAGATCGGTCACGACTTCATAGTGTTTATTCATAAGACCACGCTCCTTTTTCGGTTCGCCTTTATCGATTGTCTTCTATCGATTTGCTTGTATCGATATTTTAGCACCGACTTCCAAAAAAGTCAACTCTGCATCTTTTACAAAAGGACCTGTTATCTTCTATGTTCCTTCGTCTATTTTGCTATGGTAACAAATGGAAGCGCCGCTCCCCTCTTTTTAGTTTATCGCCATTGGTGCAATGTGTGCAGACTGCAAAAATAATTTACGGGCGACACACAGGTCGCCCGTACGATATAATGTCGATATATTGCTACGCAATTTGATATTTTTGCCTAACGGCAAAATCGATATATTTACCTGACGGTAAATTCGATATGATATAAATCCCCTCTCGCCCGCAGGCATATCGAGTGCATAGCACATATCGAGCGCCGTAGGCGCATATGGAAAATCCCGTTAGGGATTTATATCGACAAAAAGCAAGAGCCCGCCTCTACAGAGGCGAGCTCTTGCTTTTTACACTCTCGCATGTCCCTGGGCGCAGATCACATCTACCACCCGGTCTACACATTCCTGGCAAAGCTCTTTTGAGGGTGCTTCCACCATCACCCGGATCACCGCCTCTGTGCCGGATTCCCGGACCAAGATCCGTCCCGTATCTCCCAGCTCCTGTGCCACCTGGGCAACAGCCGCCTGCACCGCAGGATCGCTTTGTGCTTCCGGTTTGGACTTGACCCGCACATTTTTCAGCACCTGGGGATAGATGGTCAGTCCCTCACAAAGCTGGCTCAGCTTCTTCTTTTTTGCAAGTATTACTTCCATAACCTTCAGGCTGGTGAGGATGCCGTCGCCGGTGGTGGCATATTTGGAAATAATAATATGGCCGCTCTGCTCGCCGCCCAGACGGCAGCCGTTATTTACCATATACTCATACACATACTTATCGCCTACGGCAGTCTTGGCATAGTCAATACCCTTTTCCTCCAGTGCCTTATACAGACCAAAATTGGACATTACTGTAGTGACCACTGTGTTATTGTCCAGCTGACCCATCCCACGCATATAGTCACCCAAAATATAGAGGATATGGTCGCCGCTGATCACCTCACCGGTCTCATCCACACACAGGCAGCGGTCCGCATCGCCATCGTAGGCAAAGCCCACATCCAGCCCGTTATCCAGAACAAACTTCTGCAGATTCTCAATATGGGTCGAGCCTGCATTTTCGTTGATATTCGTGCCGTCCGGATCCACACCTATCACATAGGTTTTCGCGCCCAGGGCATCAAATACAGACTTGGCAATGTTCCAGGACGCGCCATTGGCACAGTCCAAACCCACCTTCATACCCTTAAAGGAATATAGACCCAGGCTGATCAGGTAGCCGATATAGCGGTTTCTGCCGGACACATAGTCCACAGTGCAGCCGATATGAGCCTTTGTGGCATAGGGCAGCTCCGCCCACTTCTGACCGAACAGCTCCAGCTTTCCGTCAATATAATCCTCTACCAGAGAGATGGTCTCCTCGTCCATTTTCTCGCCGCACCCATTGAGCAGCTTGATGCCGTTGTCATAATAGGGATTGTGGCTGGCGGAGATCATAATGCCGCAGTCAAAATCATCCATCCGGGTCACATAGGCAACGGACGGGGTGGTGGTCACGTGCAACAGATATGCATCTGCACCGGAGGCGGTCAAACCTGCAACCAGGGTGTACTCAAACATATAGCTAGACCGGCGGGTATCCTTGCCGATGACCACCCGGGGGGGCTCCTCAGAGCCTGCCTGGCGCTTTAATTCACCATAGTACCAGCCCAGAAAGCGGCCTACCTTGTAGGCGTGGTCTGCGGTCAAATTTACATTGGCTTCTCCCCGGAAGCCGTCTGTACCGAAATATCTACCCATAAATACTCTCCTAATTTCAAATTTCGGCGGGAGCAAGCCCCCGCCCTACGGTATCTCATACTTTCTTCACAATATTTCCTGCTGTCTTATAAATACTGTTTGCGGGAACAACGCCCCGGACGCTGGACAGGGGGTACACATTGGAATTTCTGCCAATGACTGTGCCGGGATTTAAGACGCTGTTGCAGCCGACCTCCACGAAATCTCCCACCATTGCGCCAAATTTCTTAAGGCCTGTAGGAATGCCATCCCCAATGCGAACCACCACAAGGGTCTTATCGGACTTTACATTGGAGGTCAGCGATCCGGCGCCCATATGGGATTTATAGCCCAAAATGCTGTCGCCCACATAGTTGTAGTGAGGCACTTGCACATTGTCAAAGAGAATCACATTTTTCAGCTCCACGGAATTACCTACCACGCAGCCATCGCCCACCAGCGCAGAACCCCGGACAAAGGCACAGTGACGCACTTCTGTGCCTGCACCGATAATACAGGGCGCGCCCAGATAAGCGGTAGGTGCAATCTTTGCGGTCTTATGCACCCAAACTTCGGGAGTAATTTCAGAATATTCCTCTGGGTTCAGCTCCTTGCCCAGAGAGCGGATCAGATCTCCGATCCCTTTGAGTGCTTCCCAAGGATAGGTAAATCCTTCCAGATATGCCCCAGCCATACTGTGAGACAGATCGTAAAGTTCCTTAACTGTATACATTTGAGCACCTGCCTTATAATTCATTTATGCAAATTTATAGTTGATTTTGATACTTCCGATATTATATCACATTGCCTCTGCAAAATCAATCATTTCTTCGTACCAACAAGACAAATTTCTATTTGACAGACAGTTGGTTTTATGCGGAAACTACCGACTATATTGTCATTGCGAGGAGCGAAGCGACGTGGCAATCTCCATTGTAACATTGTGCAAAATCTTACCCCGGAGATCGCCACAACCAGTGTGCGCACTGGTCTCGCGATGACACATAGGTACGAGGGGCGACCGCAAGGGTCGCCCCCACAATTCGATAAACAGAAATTCGATATCCATATAGGCATAAAACAACCGGAAACGGTATGCTTCCGGTTGTTGTGTTTGTTTACTTTTTCATTGCAGCCTTGACGATCGCCAGAATTTCTTCCGGGGTCTCCACCGGGCTTGCGATCAGCTTCTTGGGGCAGACCGCAGCACACAGACCGCAGGCAGTACACTTTTCATAGTCGATGACCGCCAGATTGCTCTCCACGTGGATCGCCTCGTGGGGGCAGATCTTGGTGCAGATGCCGCAGCCGATACAGCCCTGGCTGCAGCCGCGGACAGTCACCGCGCCCTTTGCGTGGGAGTTGCAGGCAATGTACACATTGGTGCCGTAATCCACCGGGATGATCAGCTTTCGGGGGCAGGCAGCTGCACAGGCCATACAGCCGGTACATTTTTTGCTGTTGACCTTTGCCACGCCGTCAACGATCTTAATGGCGTTATACTGACAGGCAGCAACGCAGTTGCCGAAGCCCAAACAGCCGAACTTGCAGGAGAGCGGGCCGTTGCCGCCAACCTTGGAGGCTGCCAGACAATCGTGAAAGCCCTCGTATTCTGCCTTCAGCTTAGAGCCCTGCTTGTTGCCCTCCGGATCTACCGTCCGGTAGCCGGAGCAGCGGACCAGCGCCACCTTGCGCTTGACCTCTCCTGCTTCCACACCCATAATGGCAGCCATTGCTTGGGCACATTCATTGCCGCCGGAGTTACACTTGCCGATCTCGGCTTCCCCCGCAAGGACTGCTTCTGCATAGCCGCCGCAGCCTGCATAGCCGCAGCCGCCGCAGTTTGCACCGGGGAGACATTCATTCAATGCATCCAGTCGGGGATCGGTTTCCACATAGAACAGCTTGGATGCACCAGCCAGTACCAAACCAAAGATCAGTCCCAAACCGCCTAAAATACCAATTGCAATTAATACTTCTGTCATTGTGCTACCCCCTTAACCGATCTTCAGGCCGGAGAAGCCCATAAATGCCATTGCCAGCAAACCGGCAGCAATCAGCGTAATGGGATAACCCTTGAAGCTGGCAGGACAATCTGCCTTATCCACACGCTCCCGAACGGAGGCGAACAGCACAATTGCCAATGTAAAGCCAAGACCGCCGGCAGCGCCGTTGATCACACTGCGCAGGAAATCGTACTGCTTCTGCACATTCACCAGTGCCACGCCCAAAACAGCGCAGTTGGTGGTGATCAGTGGCAGGAAAATACCCAGTGCCTTATAAAGGGCAGGCACGCTCTTTTTCAGGAACATTTCCACCACCTGCACAATGGAGGCGATCACCAAAATGAAGGCAACCGTCTGCATATAGCCAAGTCCCAAAGGCTGCAGAACAAAGGCATCCACTGCCCAGCAGGCTGCGGAGGCGAGCGCCATAACAAAGGTAACCGCCATACCCATACCCAGTGCAGTATCAATCTTCTTGGAAACGCCCATAAAGGGGCAAATACCGTAGAATTTTACAAGGATAAAGTTTTCTGTAAGGATCGCAGAAAGGAGAATGCCCAAAAGGGACTGCATATATCCGTCCATCATTTTGCTTCCTCCTTCTTTTTATCCCGCATCCGGGTGGTCAGCCACTGGAACATAGCAATCACAAAGCCCAGTGTCAAAAATCCGCCTACGGGCATTACCATCTGCATAGCCGGATAGCCTTCCGGAATGATCACATAACCCTCACCGCCGTTGAGCAAGCCGCCACCGAAGGTGCCTGCACCCAGCAGCTCCCGGATCACACACATAATCACCAGCGCTACTGTATAGCCGATGCCCTGGCACAGGCCGTCCACTGCAGATGCCAGAACACCGTTTTTGGAGGCGAAGGCTTCTGCACGGCCTAAAATAATACAGTTGACCACGATCAGGGGGATAAACACACCTAAGTTTTCTGCCAGATCCGGCAAAAATGCCTGCAGCAGCAGATCCACGATGGTCACAAAGCCTGCAATAATTACAATGTAGGCTGCAATCCGGATCTGGGAAGGGATCACCTTCCGCAGGGCAGAGATCAGCACATTGGAGCAGATCAAAATCAGGGTAACAGACACACCCATACCCAAACCGTTAAACAGGCTGGTGGTGATCGCCAGAACGGAGCATAGACCCAAAAGCTGCGCCAGTACCGGGTTTTTGGTCAGAAGGCCTTCATAAAGTTGCTTTTTGAAATTCATTGGAAGACCTCCTTACCCAAAGTTTTTTACACATTCCAGCGCTGCGTTCACACCTGCGACCACAGCACGGGAGGTAATGGTGGCGCTGGTCAGAGAATCGATCTGACCGCCGTCCTTATCCACAGCCAAGCCTTCGCCCAGACCCACAAACTGGCTGCGGAAGGCATCGCCCTTGGCACTACTCGCAGCCGCTACTGCGCCCAGACCCGCCGTTTCTGTATGGGAAATAACGTCGATACCCAGCACATTGCCGTCCTTGTCTACGCCCACCATCATCAGAATTTCGCCGTCAAAGCCGCTGGGTGCAACCTCTATTGCATAGCCGGCTTCGGAGGCATATACCGCCTTCACAAGACCGGTTTCGTCGGCGTAGCCCTCCAGCTTTTCTCCGCCACCGGGCAGAACCTTTCCAATGGCAGCTTGGGTCTTTTCTTCATTGATCTTCTGAATGATCGGCTCAGTAATGCCGTTGACAACGGACAAAGCTGCCGCCACCACAGCGGTGATGATCAGCAAGGTCAGCGCCAGCTTGAGAATATAAAGGGCAGTGTTTTGCTTTCTCATCTTGCAGCCACCCCCTTCTTGGGTGCGCCAAATTTCTTGGGTCTGCCGATCCGGTCAAGGAGCACCACACAGCAGTTCATCACTAATATTGCATAGCTGACACCCTCGTTATAGCCGCCGAAATAGCGGATCACAATGGTCAGCAAACCGCAGCCGATGCCGAAAATGATCTGACCCAGCTTGGTGACAGGGCTGGTTACATAGTCTGTTGCCATAAACAGTGCGCCCAGCATCACGCCGCCTGCGCAAAGCTGTGCAGCGCACCACTGAAGGCGGTCGTTGCCCATGGGGAACAGGAAGGTCAGCACTGCCACAGTGCCCAAAAACGCAAGTGGGATACGGGGTGTCACCACCTTGCGGATCAGCAGGTAGCCGAAGCCGATCAGCAGAAGCAGCGCGGAAGTCTCACCCAGAGAGCCGCCCACATTTCCCAAAAACAGGTCCAGCAGGCTTGCATCGGACAGCTGACCCTGATGCATTGCCGCCAGAGGGGTGGCAGCGGTCACTGCATCTGCCGTGGAAAAGATCCCGGCAGCATTGGAAAAGCCAACCTTGACCCAGTTGTTCATAATCACCGGCCAGCTGAACATAAATGCACGGGCAGCCAGCGCCGGATTTACAATGTTTCTGCCAATGCCGCCGAACAGCTGCTTGACAATAATGATCGCAAAGAAATCGCCGATGATAATACACCAGTAAGGGACCGTCACCGGGCAAACAAAGGCAAGCAGCACACCAGTCACTATCGCAGACAGATCGTAGGCGTGGCTGGGGAGCTTCATTATTTTATTCCACGCCCACTCGAACAGCACGCAGGCAGCCGCGCTGACCAGGGTCACCAGCAGCGCCCGTAAGCCGAAGAAGTACACACTTCCAAGCCATGCCGGAGCAAGGGCGATCAGTACATCCCGCATAATGGTCTGCGTTGTCACCGGTGCGTGGGTATGGGGGGAGCTGGAAATCGTCAGCCCGTAGAAATATTTCATCTGTGCCATTTCGCTCCTCCTCCTTACTTTTTTGCTGCCGCATGGGCATCCCGTACCCGGTGCTTGGCAGCCTTAAAGCCCAGCACCAGCGGCACGCCTGCAGGACAGGTATAGGCGCAGCAGCCGCACTCGATACAGTCCATCAGGTCCACCGCCAGCATTTCGTCTGCATCGCCGGTGAACATCGCCTTATAGATCAGCACCGGCATCAGGTGCATGGGGCAAACCTCTACGCACTTTCCGCAGCGGATGCACTTGGCATTTTCAACCACGAACTTATTCTTCTGCCCCAAAACCGTCACAGCATTCGTGCCTTTGATCACCGGCACAGCCAGGTCATACTGGGCAGCGCCCATCATCGGACCGCCGGAGAGGACCTTATAGGGATTTTCCCTGTGTCCCACCGCCTCCAGCAGTTCATTGAAGCTGGTGCCCAGAGGGACCATCAGGTTTTTGGCCTCCATAACGATATCACCGGACACAGTAACGATCCGGCGGATCAGGGGCATACCTGCATAGACTGCATCGTAAATTGCCTTGCAGGTAGCGGAGTTGACCACCAGACAGCCTACTGCTGCAGGCAGACCGCCAGAGGGAATCTCCCGTCCGGTCACAGCATAGATCAGCTGCTTTTCTGCGCCCTGGGGATACTTAGCGGGCAAGACATCCAGCTTGATGCCCTGCTTGCCGATCATTGCCTTCTCCAGGGCTGCCTTGGCTGCAGGCTTGTTGTCCTCCAGGGCGATATGGGCATTGTCAAGACCCAGGATCTTCATAACGATCTCCAGTCCTGAGATCACCTCCGCCGGAAATTCCTGACACAGCCGGTCGTCGGCAACGATGTACGGTTCGCATTCAGACACATTGACAATAATGGTGTCCACCTTGCCCAGTCCGGAGCTCAGCTTCACGTGGGTGGGAAACGCAGCGCCGCCCATACCCACAATGCCTGCCTCCCGGATAATGTTCATCAGCTCCTCCGGTGTCAGCTTGTCTGCTTCCTCCCGGGTGCGGGGAGTAATATCCGGGCACAGTGTATCCAGATGATCGTTTTCGATCACCACACTCATCATCATGGTGCCACTGGTGTGGGGACGCATTTCCACTGCCTTGACCTTGCCGGACACCGGTGCGTGCACAGGAACACACAGTCCCTGATTGTCACCGATCTTCTGACCGACGGTCACCGTGTCGCCCTTCTTCACAAGGGGCTGACAGGGTGCGCCGATATGCTGGGACATAGGGATCACCAGAATGTCCGGCTCCGGAAATTCCTGCACAGGATGCTTTTCTGCATACCATTTATTTTCCTTGGGGTGAATTCCGCCAAAGAAAGAAAAAGCCATAACGCTCACCTCGCAAATTTTATGACTATATCATACTGCAAAACCCTAAATTTGTCCACCCATTTTTACGGGTTTTTCCCTCATTTTCTGAAAAAGTACAAACATATCGATACATTTTCACCCGATTGAGTTATAATTTTCCTTTTGTGATTTTTATGGATTTTGTGCGGATTTTATCACAAAAACCCAGTGCCACAGGGAGAAATGGCACTGGGTTCTTTCATTTTTTCGGATATGGGGTTTTCATATTTGTTTGTCCTGTCAAATAGTCCAAGGACACGCCATAAAACTTTGCCAGCTTTACAGCCACATCCAGAGGGAGTTGGCGTTCTCCCCTTTCATACTTTGAATATAAGGACTGGTCACACATCAGATAGTTAGCAATTTTCTGCTGTGTGAAATCATTGTCCTCCCGCAGGTCGCGAATTCGCAATCTCATAATCATCACCACAACTAGAATAGCGCAGGACAAATGGTCCTATTGACATTTTGGACTATTTGTCCTAAAATTATTCAGAGGTGACAAAAATGAACACTAATCTTAACGACTTGTACGCCTTTCCTGAGGATATTTCTGAATCTGATATTTATATAGAAGATATGGCCCTGCAGTGTCGGCAACTTGAAGACCGTGTAAAGGGTATGATTGAAAGCTTATCGCCGAACCATAAGGAATTGCTCCTATCCTATCTTGACCTTAGAGATCAACTGGAAGTGTACACCATTCGAAAAGCCATTCGTTATGGCACCAGTCAAAAAATCTATGGAGTGAATAGAGCAAACAACAAATGATCTATCCTCCCAATATACAGACCAGTCTCTTTTTGATCTTTGCTGTTTTCAAGGCGAAAACCCAGTGCCACAGGGAGAAATGGCACTGGGTTCTTTCATTTTTTCGGATATTGCATTTCGATCGTAGGGACCGGCGTCCCCGACGGTCCTTTTGCGTTTTTATATTTTAGAAGGACCGTCGAGGATGCCGGTCCCTACAATGCAAATCGATCTGCAATTGAAAAAGGAACGGCACACGGCCGTTCCTTACATTATTATTTGTATGTCAGCAGATACTCATAGAAGGCGCGACATTCCTCCAGCCGGGGGGAGTTCGCCACATACACGAAGTAGACTGTGTCCTTCACCTGGGCATTTTTCTGAATGAATGGGATGTTTGTAATATTGATCGCCACAGCTGAAGGGACATCCTCCCCTTTGTTTTGGGCGTAGACCACATTTTCGCCCATAGCTTCCAGCTCCTCCGGCGTATAGATCTGATCCAACCCCAGGTATGCCTGCTGGATCAGCATCGCCTCAAAACCGGTCTGATCCAGGATCAGGTAGTCTACCTCCTGATTTGCGCATAGCGCCAGCAGGCTCATTACTGCATAATAGTTGTTTTCGTAAACATTGGTCACCTTGTCAATATCCGTATGGCTCAAAGCCACCGTCTCTCTTTTATTGCCGGTGCCGATGATCTGCAAATAGTCCTCACTTAGGTAGGCTTTTCCTTCCTCGGACAGCTGCACGTTTACGGTAACACCGCCCAGCAGCATAATCTTGCGCTTATTCTGCACACTTGCCAGCAGGACAGAGACTGCCATAATCAGGATCAGCACAACCACCAAGACCCACTTATAGTAGGTCCAGATGTGGATCAGCTTTTCCTGATAGGTCATATTTGCCATATCGCTTTTCAAGTTTTTCAGGTTTTTAAACGGTGATAATTCGCTCATAGAAATTTCCTTTCTCAGGGATTACGCTTCTTCCTTCTCATCATCGATGTCCATATCATCGATCAGCAGCTTGAAGGGTTTGATCATCATATACGCACCAAACAAAAATGCCACACTGTAATAGACTGTCGCAAACAGCGCACTTAAATTCATAAACAACTGGGGATTCAAAAAGAACAGCGCCACAGGTGCCCAAGTCAGTGCCAACACGCCCAAAGACCGCAAGGGGTGGGAGATCAGCAGCAGAAGGCAATTGCGCACCAGCTGGAACGGACCGCAGCTGAACCGGAAATGGAAGATCGGCAGCAGCGAATGGACCAGCAGGCACAAAAAAAGAAGCACAGCAGGAAATGCCCAGTGGATACCAAGCTGCGGATAGTCCAGCGACATAAATAGGGTATACAGCAGGATCACATCCAGCACCAGGAAAAAGGTGCTTACCAGGCTGATCTTTCCAAAGCCATTGGCGAAGCCCCGGAAATAGGCCTTAATGACGGACCGGTCGTCATTAGGATCGATCATTTGACGGGTGGCTGTATACAGACCCGCCTGTGCCGCACCAATGGTAAAAATAGGCAGACAGCAGATCAGAAAAATAACATTGAGAATAAAAAGGTCCGCCACATAGCTCAGCACATTTGTCAGCTTGGAATCAAAGGAAAATAAATTGCTCATTGAGGAAACCTCCGGGAAAATCTAAAGGGAAGCTATGATCAAATCGACAAAAGGGGATTTAATCAGAGGTTCCTAAAAAACCCTCCCTTTCCAGAACGCCTGCAAAGGGAGGGTCGTAAGTTTTAGCTTAGCCCTTAATAGAGCCAACCATAACGCCCTTCACGAAGTACTTCTGGATGAAGGGGTAGACGCACATAATCGGCAGAACAACGATCATAATACAAGCGTAACGGACAGAAGCGGAAACCAGAACCGTTGCATCCTGCTGGGTATCCTCAGAGGAAACCATTGCAATGATCTGCTGCAGATAGTGCTGCACAGGATACAGCTCGGGGTCACGGATGTACAGACGGGCAGGCATATAGGCATTCCAGTAAGCAACTGCATAGTACAGGCCGATGGTAGCCAGCGCAGCCTTAGAGGTGGGCAGAACAAGACGGAAGAACACGCCTGCTTCCTGCAGACCGTCGATCTGTCCAGACTCAACGATCTCACTGGGATATGCGACAAAGAAGCTTCGCATAATGATCATATTAAAGGTGTTGAGCAAACCGGGCAGGATCAGTGCCCAGATGGAGTCGGTCAGACCGTAGTCAGCAACTGCCAGATAGGTGGGGATCAGACCGCCGCTAAAGAACATAGTAATGGTGATCATCAAAGAGAAGAGCTTGTGACCCACGATGGCACGGCGGCTCAGTGCATAAGCACACATAGCAGTGACCACCAGGCTCATTGCTGTACCGACAATGGTGCTGAACAGGGTAATCTTATAAGCGCCCATAAAGGAGCCATCTGCCAGAACGCTCTTGTAGGTGTCCAGAGTCAGACCAACAGGCCAGATACCGACCTGACCGGCAGCAACAGAGCCGGCTTCAGAAAGGGAGACAGAAATAACATGCATAAATGGCAGGATGATACAAGCCATAAACAGAATCATAATAGTATACAGGACCACATCAAACACGCCGACGCGGTTGTATTTTGCTCTTTTATTCTTAACAGCCATATTTCCTACTCCTTTCTTAGAAGATGCTGTTCTCGGTCAGCTTCTTGGAAATGTAGTTAGCACCGAACAGGAATACCAGGTTTACAATATTGCAGTACAGAGAAATGGCAGTACCGGAGTCGTAGCTGCCCTTGCTCATACCAACAAAGTATGAATAGGAGGAAATGGTCTGGGAAACCTCGTATGTAACTGCATTCTGCATCAGCAGGACCTTCTCCAGGGAATCACCCAGGATGTGACCGATCTTCATAATGAACATTGTGGACACAGTGGGCATAATGGAAGGAATGGTAATGTTCATCATCTGACGGAAGCGGCCTGCGCCGTCCAGTCTTGCTGCCTCGTACAAGCCGGGGTCAACAGAGGAGATCGCTGCCAGGTACACAATGGTGCCCCAGCCAAGTCCTGCCCAAACGGCAGAGATCTCATACAGGGGGCGGAACCATTTTGTTTCTGTGAAGAAGTAGATGGGTTCGCCGCCAAAGAACTTAATGATGGAGTTGATCGCACCGGTGGTGGGATCGCACAGAGACTTCATGAGGCCAACCACAACGACCACAGACAGGAAGTGGGGCAGGTAAGAAACGGTCTGAGTGATCTTCTTGAACCTAGCGCCGCGCACTTCGTTCAGCAGCAGTGCAAAGATAATCGTCAGCGGGAAGCTAACAAAGACGCCCAGTGCACCCAGCGCAAAGGTATTCTTCGTATACAGCCACCATTCGGGAGACTGGAAAAAGACCTTGAAGTGGTACAGACCAACAAACTTACTGCCAGCCAGACCCTTGAAGATACTATACTTGTAGAAAGCGATGGAAACGCCCCACATAGGGACATACTTGAACAAGATGTAGTACACCAGAGCAGGCAGGAACAGGACAAACAAGAATCTTGTTTTCCAGAACCGCTTGAAGATGTTCTGCTTGTTGCTTGCGGGAAGCCGGTTCTTAGGCTCACCCCGTGCTACTTTCGTTGCACTCATAGACGATAAGCGCCTCCTTATAATAGTGTTCGCAGCCTGCCAAAGGTGTGTGGACAAGGCCACGAACAGACTACTGGGTTAATTTTACAACGATATAATAACCTATCTTTACCGAAAATGCAATACCCCAATTGTTTTATTGTTCCCAATCTGTTCACTTTTTTTGCAGATTTTGGTCAGGCAAATTGTTTTTTGGTAAAATATGGGAATTTGTCGGAGATCACCCCACTGTGTTGGGTCCGGCAATGGCGCAGGCGTACATTGGTGCGTAGTACCTTGCAACATCATCCTGTGCAACACGAAGCTTTCCGCAGAGAAAGAACACCAGTGTCTTCGTCAGCTTTACGAGCGGCAGGTCAAGGGCGTGGTCCTCTGTGGACGAAAACAGCGATGTGATCCGGAAATATTCCCAAAAGGGTATGCGCTTTGTGCTGCTGGATCAGTTCTTTGAGGATCTTCAGACCCCCGGTATGATCTTCGACATCTTAGCCCCGGAAATGGCATTGACGATGAATTTAGTGCCGCAGCTGATAGAACGAAAAACCGTGAAAAATTTATTGTAATATGTAAAAACGGTGGGGAGCAAGCCCCCGCCCTACAATGATGTGCGATCGTAGGGCGGGGGTTTACTCCCGCCGTAAAACCAAAACCCGCGGGTGGCAGATTGCCGCCCCTACGAGTTCTATCGTTAGATTGTTCTGATTTATTCCGCTTCCAGTGCCATCATTTTGTCGATCCGGCGCTGGTGACGCGCATCGTGGGAAAATTCCGTTCCCAGCCAGGTGTCCACGATCTGCAGGGCAAGCATCTCCCCCACCACGCCGGCACCGATCGCCATCATATTGGTGTCGTTATGCTCCCGGGTCATCCGGGCGGACATCACATCGGAAAGAAGTGCGCAGCGGATGCCCTTAATTTTATTTGCGGTAATAGATACACCAATACCGGTGGTGCAAAGGACGATGCCCTTTTCACATTCTCCTGCCGCCACTGCCTTGGCTGCCGCACCGGCAAAATCCGGATAGTCGCAGCTGTCGGGTGTATATGTGCCGAAATCCTTCACTTCAAAGCCTTTATTCTCCAAATGGGTAAATAGCTTGTTTTTCAGCGCCAGCGCGCCATGGTCACAGCCTAACGCAATTTTCATTGGTATTCTCCTCCTTAAATTATAAAACCACCATTTACCGGCAGTACCTGTCCTGTTACAAATTCCGCATCTGCAAGATACTCCATTGCCTGGGCAATGTCTGCAGGAACTCCGTTGCGACCCACGGGGGTTTCCCCTGCCATATCTGCTAAGATCTGGGGGTCTACACCGTTGCACATATCCGTCAGAATCACACCGGGGGCAATACAATTGACCCGGATACCGCTGGGTCCCAATTCTTTTGCCAGCGCCTTTGTCAGGGCGATCACCGCCCCCTTTGTGGCAGAGTATGCTGCCTCACAGGATGCACCCACCTGTCCCCACATAGAGCTGACGGTGATGATGCAGCCTTTGTGTTTACGCAAAAAGCCGGGCATTGCGCCGTTTATACAATGGTAAATACCTTTTACATTCACATCGAAGAGCCTGTCCCACTGCGCTTCCGTGGTCTGGCTCATCAGACCCACACCGCCGATGCCGGCGTTGCAGATCAGAATATCCACATCTCCGATTGTTTCATAGGCTTTCTGAACGGCTGCGCCGTCTGCCACATCGCAGCAAAGGGCGGTTGCGCCGGTCTTTTCCGCCACAGCACGGGCGCTTTCGTGTTCCTTTTCATACAGGAAGAACACCCGGTCGCCCCGGCGAGCAAATTCCTCCACCGCCGCCGCACCGATTCCGCGACTACCGCCGGTTATAAGTACTGTCTTCAACATAAACCACCACCTATTGAAAGCACATACCGCAGAATGCTGAATGCAGAATGCTGAGTGCAGAATTATTTTTTCTCGCCGGCTCTTTTACATATAGCCGTTAACAAACTAATCAACTCATCCACATCAGAAAACAAGCTTTCATACTGCGGTTTGGTTATATAGTCTGTTCTGTATAAGAGTCTAAGCCAATACTGTGTTTCATTTGCCTCTTTTAATGCAATGCTCATCTTTGCCACAAAATCCGCCTTGCTTTGTGCTTTCTGTGCTTCGCTCACATTGGCACCAATGCTTGTCCCGCACCGTACAATTTGCTTGGAAAGTATGTATTCTTTATGCCTGCGAATCAAATACTTATACAGATTAACAATCCTAACCGAGAAATTAAAACTTTTATTCTCGCAAATATTCTTCATTGACAACCCTCAATTCTGCACTCTGCATTCAGCACTCTACACTTAAAAAGCTGCCGCACGGGCAGCTTTTTAGCTTATCTTCTTCTGCTGCGGGTGCGATGGTCTGCGCGCAGGGAGGAGATCTTGCTGTCGGACTCAGACATAAATGCCTTCAGCTTTTCCTCAAACAGTTGGTCTGCCGTTTTAGGTGCAGGGGGTGGGGTAGGCTCCCGACGAACGCTCCGCTCCCGCTGGGGCGCAGCTGTGCGCTGGCGCTGTGCATCCTGCTCCAGGCGCTTAATGGACAAGTTGATCTTATTGCCCTCTACGCTCAGCACCACTACCTTCACATCCTGACCCTCGGTCAGATGCTGGCGAATATCACTGACATAAGTGTTCGCCACCTCCGAAATATGTACCAGACCGGACTTATTCTCCGGGAGGGCAATGAATGCGCCGAAATTTGTGATCGACTTTACTTTACCTTCTAAAACGGCTCCAACGGTCAACTCCATAGTTTAATATGCTTCCTCCAATTATTCCACAGGTTCGAAAAATACGGTATCCGGGTCCACGAGGCCCAATTCCTCCCCGGCGATCCGCTTGATGCTCTGGATCGTACCCAGCTCCGCAATGCTCTTTTCCAGCTTCTTATTTTCCTGCTCCAATGCTGCGGCCTCTGCCCGAAGATCGTCTGTGTTTTCCTTCAGTGTCCGGATAGAGCCGCGCAGAATCAGCAACGCTGCCGTACACAATACAATGGCTGCCAGCACCACACATTTGAGCAGGGGCGATGCCCGCCGATACACCAGCCGAATTCGGCCCAGGGGATTTTTTCTGTTTGCCATTGGGCGCACCTCCGGGTCTCCGCCTTTTTGCCTGACGGTTCTTTTTATATATTGTACCCCATTTTTTTACGGTTGCAAAGAAAAATTTTAAAATTTTGCGGATTTTTTTCAAAATAATTTCCACCGGTCGCCACAGCCGGTCGAAAAACGGCAAAAGAAGCGGTCCGATCGTACCGTTCCACCCCACACAGCCCAAAAGCAGACCGGCAATATAGCCAAACCGCAGATCTCCGCCGCAGACACCGAACCCCAAGTAGATCCACGCCAAAAAAAGCCCGGGCAAAAACAGGATGTCCGAAACCCCTGTCCACCGGCGGCGCAAGGGGCGCAAAAAGCCGTAGTACATTCCTAGGACACAGCCAAGCAAGCAGGCGATCAGAAACCGCCGGGCAGTCAGCACCGGGGCGTTCATCCAAACAGGCGGCGCAAGACCCCGCCGCTGGGTCGGTTTTCTTCATAGATCAGGGCGGAAACCATCCCATCCACCGCAACCTGACCTCCGTCCAGTGACAGGGTCCTCAGCTTCAGGTCCTTTCCCTGAACGACCAGTGTCCCCAATCCGGTTTTTAAGATCACCGCGCCCTCATCAAAGCTGACTACCTCCGTTACGCCGGTCATCGTCAGGCTTTTGCGCTCATTTAAGGTCAGTTTGTGGGGTAGTATTACCTGTTCCTGTGCCATAGACATCCCTCCCGGAAAAGCCTATGCTCAGATCCCTCCCAATATAACTTCCATTGACACAGACCACCGAAATGGATATACTTATATTGTAGGGCGGGGGCTTGCTCCCGCCGCTGGCAATTTAATGCCTTAGACGGCGGGAGCAAGCCCCCGCCCTACTGTATCTTGACTGTTAGGGGGATGCGCTGTGGTGCTGGAATATATGCAAATCGAGCCGGAGCAGGGGCACACTGCCGGGCGGCAGCTGCTTGCAAAAATGTACCGGGCGCAGACCGGAACAGATATGCCGGAAATCTTAACTGCCGACCGGGGGAAGCCTTATTTTGCAGAAGGCGATTTGCATTTTTCAATTTCCCACACAAAGCACTATGTCTTTTGCGCTTTATCAGATGCCCCTGTGGGTATTGATGCGGAAGAGGCAGATCGGAACATCGATCTGCGCCTGGCAGAAAAGATCCTCTCCCCTTCTGAAAAGGCGCAATATGAAGCTACCGAAGATAAACGCACTGCGCTTTTAACCTTCTGGGTCTTAAAAGAGGCTCTGGCAAAACACACCGGAGAAGGTCTGCAAGGATACCCCAATCACACTACATTTTCTTTGGATGATCCTCGGGTACTGCTCCTGGACAACTGTCTTGTGGCGATTATAGCATAAGTAGGGCGGGGGCTTGCTCCCGCCGCTAAAAAACTCAGTTATCAACGGCGGGAGCAAGCCCCCGCCCTACCAAATTCTATAAAACAGGAGAAACACTATGTTATTCGATACCCACGCCCATTTAAACGATCCCGCCTTTGATCCGGACCGGGACGAACTGATCCGTGGTCTGCCGGAAAAAGGGGTGGGCCTTGTAATGAATGTTGGCTGCTGTCTGGAAAGCTCCCGGGACTGTGTGGCAATGGCGAAAGCCTATCCCCACATTTACGCCTCCGTAGGCTCTCATCCGGATTCGGCGAACGAAGTAAACGAGGCTGTCTTGGATGAATATCGGATGTTATGTAAACATAACAAGGTAAAAGCCATCGGTGAGATTGGTCTGGATTACTATTACGAGGATATCCCCCGGGATATCCAGCAGAAAGCCTTCCGCCTGCAGCTGGAGCTGGCGCAGGAATTAGATATGCCGGTGATCGTCCACGAACGGGATGCCCATCAGGACGGACTGATGATCGTAAAGGATTTCCCCACCGTCACCGGTGTGTTCCACTGCTTCTCCGGCGCGGCGGAAATGGCACGGCAGCTGGTGAATATGGGGTGGTATATCGGCTTTACCGGTGTGCTGACCTTCAAAAATGCCCGCAAGGCGGTGGAAACTGCATCTTCTATCCCTCTGGAGCGGATCGTGCTGGAAACAGACTGTCCCTTTATGGCACCGGAGCCTTTCCGGGGCAAGCGAAACGATCCCGGCTATCTGTTCCGGATGGCAGAAAAACTGGCAGAGCTGCGGGGCATCAGCGTGGAGGAAGTTCTGGAGATTACCACACAGAACGGCAAAAATCTCTACCGGCTTTAAGCTGGTCGTAGGGCGGGGGTTTACTCCCGCCGTTGCCGAACTCGATATCAGATCGCGGTGGGAGCAAGCCCCCTCCCTACAGACATAGTAATTATTTATCCGTAATATTTTATCGATTTTTTGGGTTTTCCTCTTGACAAATATAAAAAAGTTGTGTATGATTACGACGATACCACATAACTGACGGATTTGCGGATTAACCGCATGGAGTGTGGTGTAATAATGCCGACCGTCTGGGCAATTCAGTTTTGTGGAACTGGGTTGCTTTTTTTATTTCCATACTGCAGAGGAATTTCCTATGAGCTTTACTTATAAAGGCCTGAAAGCCGAATTGCGCAAACATATTATTACAGATGAAGAGCTGGACCGCCAGATTGAAAAGCTGCAGCAAGGCAATCCCCGGATTGCAGTGGTGAAGGATCGCCCCACCGCATCCGGTGACGAGATTGTTCTGGACTATGCAGGCTTCTGCGACGGGGAGCAATTTGCTGGCGGCACTGCCGAGAACCAGACCTTAGTGCTGGGCAGCGGTATGTTCATCCCCGGCTTTGAAGAGCAGCTTTTAGACAAAGTTCCCGGCGAGCAGGTCACCGTCAAGGTCACCTTCCCCGCCCAGTACCACTCTGAAGAGCTGGCAGGTAAGGATGCAGAATTCCGCTGCACCATCCACGAGATCCGGGTCAAGACCCCTTACGAATTAGACGATGTATTTGCCCAGGAAGTGGGCGGCTGCTACACCTTTGAAGAAATGAAGGAGCAGTTGCGGAAAAGCCTGCAGGAATACACCGACGAGCGGGGCGAAATGGACCTGCAGGACCGGCTTTTACAGCAGGCTGCTGCCACTTTGGAAATGACCGTTTCCCCGGAAGAAACGGAAAAAGCCATCGATGAGCAGATGAAAAATCTGGAAGCCCAGCTTTCCCGTCAGGGTCTGACCATCGATATGTACTGCTCTTTCCTGGGTAACACCGTTGCTGACATCCGGGAAGAAATGAAGGCGACTGCAGAAAACTCCGTTAAGCTTAGCGCAGCCATCGACAAGATCGTGGAGCTGGAAAAGCTGGAACCCACTGAAGAAGAGATTGGGCAGGCGATCAGCATTATCTGCCGCCAGAACAATATGACTGTGGAACAGTTAAAGCCCCACTATGATGCCGAATTTGAGAAGGCAGTTATTAAAAGTGTACTCACCGGTAAGGTTATGCGCCTCATTCGGGACGCCGCTGATGTTACGGTAGTATAATAAAGTTCAGTTAATTATTGTGCGAAAGCACCCAAAAACAAGGAGGAACATACTATGGCAATCGTTTATGACGAAAATGGCAAGTACGTGGACGAGAAGGGTCTCGTGAAGCTGGACCCCACCAAGTTCGCTGACTGGCAGATCGCAGAAGAGGCTGAAAAGACTCTTCCTTCCGTGGATTACTTCCGTGAGAAGCTAGGCCTGCTGGAAGATGAGATCATCCCCTACGGCAAGACCCCCAAGATCGACTTTATTAAGGTTATGAACCGTCTGAAGGACAAGCCCGACGGCAAGTTCATCGAGGTTACTGCGGTTACCCCCACCCCCTTCGGTGAAGGTAAGTCCACTGTTTCTCTGGGCCTGATCGAGGGTCTGGGCTACATCGGCAAGAACGCAGGCGGCGCTCTGCGTCAGCCCTCCGGCGGTCCTACCATGAACGTTAAGGGTACTGCAGCCGGCGGCGGTAATGCTCTGCTGATGCCTATGACCGAGTTCTCTCTGGGTCTGACCGGCGATATCAACGACATTATGAACGCTCACAACCTGGCTATGGTTGCTCTGACTGCCCGTATGCAGCACGAGCGCAACAACACCGACGAGTGGCTGGCTAAGAAGGGCCTGAAGCGTCTGGACATCGACCCCAAGCGCGTGGAGATGGGCTGGATCATCGACTTCTGCGCACAGAGCCTGCGTAACATCATCATCGGTATCGGCGGCCGTCTGGACGGCTTTATGATGGA
>JAZQDL010000004.1:0-5724 GCA_045546835.1 Faecousia sp. | reverse complement strand
ACACTAACTTAATGACATTGCTCTCTGGGGTGTCCGCCAAAATGCCTTCCAGTTGCGATGGCTTTTAACGGGCGGATGTGGGCATCCGCCCCTACGCGATGTGACAACTTTTTCGGCGGTAAGTGATGCTTGCAATCGGTGCGGGGAGGGGATACAATGAGGGCAAGGGAGCGTGATGGGGATGTTTTGTCCAAATTGCGGAAGGAGCTGCGGGGAATTTAAGTTTTGCCCGGAGTGCGGGATACAGGTGCGCGTGGTTGAATCCAATGGTACAGTTCAAAAGGAATATAGTGTATTTCCGGAACCACCGATTACACTAAAGAAAGTTCGGTGGGGGACACTCGAATTTACAAGCGACAGTATGCAAGTTAGTATAAAGTTGCCAAAGATACCGCGTAAGAATCTGCTGATTTCGTACGATGAGATTTTTGATGTCTCCTATGTGCCAGCAACATTTTGGTTGAATGGCTTTCTTTGCGTGCGTGAATGGAAAGAGCGACATATTCCAATCCCGAAAAATCATTTAGAAAGTACATTAAAAAATGTGACTACATGGCTTGAAAAAAAAGACAACAATGACTTTCTTCGCATCTATGAATTTCTAAAACAGTGCGCTGCGATCAATGCAGCGCAAAGACAAAAATAAACATTTATAAAACGCCCATCGGGAAACCGGTGGGTGTAATTGGTTTGGAGGGGAAGTGGTGCTTGCAATCGGTGCGGGGAGGGGATATAATGGGAGAAAGGGAGTGTGATGGGGATGTTTTGTCCGAATTGCGGTAAAGACTGCGGGGAATTTAAGTTTTGCCCGGAGTGTGGTACAAGGTTATGCTTAGTAGTATCTAGCGTGGCTAAGGGAGAAAAGGAGAATGCTTTTCCAGAATTACCGCTTACAAAAAAGAGAGTACGGTGGGGTGTGCTTGAATTTGAAAACGACAGTATGAGTGTATGGGTAAAACTGCCAATGGTTCCACCTATAGATATGCACATTCTATACGATGAGATTTTTGATGTTTCTTTTGTTCCTGCAACTAAATGGAGAAACGGTTTTCTTTGTGTGCGGGAAAAGAAGGACCGCTATATTCCGCTACCGCGAAAGTTTTCAGAAATGACTTTAAGAAATGTAACTACTTGGCTCGAGGAAAGGGACAATGACGATTTTATCCGCATCTATGAATTTCTAAAACAGTGCGCTGCAATCAACGCAGAGCAAAGACAAAAATAAACATTTACAAAACGCCCATCGGGAAACCGGTGGGTGTAATTATTAGGGCGGGAAAGTTGTGGTTGCAAATGGGAGCGGGAGTCGATATAATGGAAAAAGGATTTGATTATTGACCGCTACAATATATTGCAAGCTGTATCAGAGGAGAGTTTTATTATGGCATTGATTGAAGTAGTAAAATACGATGGAAGTCCTGATGTTTTTGCGTGGAAATATCCAAATAGCGAATTGGGTACATGGACCCAGCTGATCGTTAATGAGTCACAAGAAGCTGTTTTGGTTAAGGGTGGAAAATTTTGTGATGTGTTCGGTGCAGGCAGACATACTCTAGAAACGGCAAACATTCCGATTCTGAATGAAATTATAAAGCTCCCATTTGGCGGAGAATCTCCATTTAGTGCTGAAGTCTGGTATATTAATAAGGTTTTTTCGCTGGATGTAAAATGGGGAACAGCAACGCCGATACAGCTGCAAGACCCGAAGTATAATATTTTTGTGCCGGTCAGATCTTTCGGTCAGTTTGGCATCAAAATTGAGGATGCCCAGAAGTTTTTGTTAAAGCTTGTGGGAACATTGCCCCAGTTTGACAAGACCACAATGTTAAAATACTTCAGAGGCGTATATCTCACAAAGGCGAAAGATGCGATCTCTTCTTATCTGGTACATAAAGGTATCAGCGTTTTAGAAATTAACGCATATCTAGATGAGATTTCCACATACTTGCAGGAAAAGATGTCCCCAATATTCGAGGATTATGGTATTGGGCTGATTTCTTTCTTTGTAAATGATATTAATGTTCCGGAGGATGATTCTGCGGTCATTCAGCTTAAAAATGCCCTTGCCAAAAAAGCAGAGATGGACATTGTGGGCTATAGCTATCAGCAAGAGCGTTCCTTCGACACACTGGAGGGTGCTGCTACAAATCCGAATGCTATGCAAGGCGGTCTTATGGGCGCAGGCATTGGCTTGGGGATGGGCGTTGGCGTAGGCGGCGCAATGGGTCAGCAGTTTGGCGACTTGACCCAAAACATAAACACTGCCGACACGCCGGAACAGAAAGAAAAGAAAGCAGATGCAAAGATTACTTGCGCTGCCTGCAATGCAAAACTGACAGAGGGTGCGAAATTCTGCCCCCAGTGCGGAAAGAAATATAATCCTTGCACTAACTGCAAAGCAGACCTCCCAGAAGGGGCGACGGCTTGTGCCCTTTGCGGTGTAAAAACTCCCAACCCTTGTCCCCAGTGCGGGTATCTGCTGGAGGGTGACAATAAATTCTGCCCGGAATGCGGATGCGCATTGGTAAAGAAATGCAAGAACTGCGGAAAACAACTGGATGCAGAAAATAAGTTCTGCCCCGAATGTGGAACGGCAATTGGTTAAAGAAATAGAGAAATTGGAGAAAATGATGAATAATAGCAAAAAAACAGGCTGCTGGTATTCCTGGACGGTTATCATTATTACCCTGATTCTTTTTTGGCCGTTGGGGTTGTTTTTACTCATAAAAAGAGTGTCAATAGACAAAAAAGCCGCATTGGTTATGGGAAAACTGGTTGGCATTCTTGGTATTATATGTTATTGCATCGTAGCACTCGGCGTTATTGCCTGTATTAGCGAGGGATTTCACGGCGACGATGTTGCTGTGATGCTGTCCTTTGTTTTCCTTGGTGTAGTTCTTCGTGTGATTGCAAAAAGAGTTAAGAAAAATGCGCAGATTGCTGTTTCACCGGATGGCGTGCCGACTGCGCCTAATATCGCAAGTACAGCCCCTGAGAAAACCAGAATTATTCACTGTCCCTATTGCGGCGCGAATAGCACTGTCTATGGCAAAATAGGTGAGTGTGAATATTGTGGCTCGCCTTTACAATGAGATGGAAAAATGAAGTGTCAGTATTGTGATAGTGAAGTTCAAAGAACACAGGATCGCAGAGTGTGCCCGAATTGCGGTGCACCTTTGATTGACGGTGATAAAAAAACCGTGTGTCTGGAAGATTATTATTACCGGTATAGACCAAATCGAATAAAGGCAGCAGTAGCGCTTCAAAGAGATACAGGAATGAGTCCTGTGAAAGCAAGCAGGCTGATTAATCAGATTTTTGATAATTATGCCGATCCCCTTGTTAAATCTTTGCAATTTCGCAATAAGCATTAAAACAATTGAATAAATATAAACACACACCCTGTCGGTTTAACTGACAGGGTGTTGCTAATTTAGAAGGAGGTATAAAATGGAAAATGAACAAGTTGTGATTAATGTAGATATGGATACAAAAGGAGCAGAGGCTGGGATTGGAAGCCTTGTGCAAGCTGTAAAAGCGTTAGGTGTATCTGTTACAATAATCGGCGCAAGTTTAGTAAAATCCTTTAGTGGCATAACAACAAATATGAAGACTATGGAAGGTAGTTTATGTACTGCAACGAACTCTATGGTGTTGCTAACACAGCAAATAAATAATCTGGTGGCTGCACAAGGACAAACACAAGTGGACGGATGGTTGGAAGGCCTTGCGGCAGCGAGTGATACCAGCACAGTACTTCAAGCCTTAATTGCGTTAATAACGGCTGATACCACGGCAAAGGTTGCCAATACGGCAGCACAGTGGGCGCAGATCGCAGCCACTACTGCCTGGCAGGCGATCTGTGTTGCGGCAACGGCAGTTACGACTGCTTTCGGTGCGGCAGTGAATTTCCTGACAAGTCCAATCGGTCTGGTGGTTGTTGCGATCACAGCACTGATCGCAATCATTGTGTTACTGGTGCAGAATTGGGACACGGTTAAAGCAGCAGCCTTGAGCGTTTGGGAGTCGATCCAGGCTGCATTCAGCACAGTGGCAGAATGGTTTAACACCAATGTGATCCAGCCGGTGGTGGGGTTCTTTACTTCTGCAATGGAATGGATATCCACAAAGCTGCAAGAAGGCAAAGAATTTATGCAGACGATCTTTAACGGGATCAGCGAGTTTCTAAAGGGCGCGTTTGCAAAAGACTGGACAGAGCAATTTGGAGCATTCGGCAATGTGCTGAATGCTTTTTTTACAAATGTACAGAATATCTGGAATTCTGTAAAGCAGATATTCAGTGGCATTGTAAGCTTTGTGAGGGATGTGTTTGCAGGCGATTGGGGAGCAGCGTGGGATAGTATTGTAGAAGTGTTCAAGGGAATATGGGAATATCTGCTATCCTGTGTAAAAGCACCGATCAATGGAATTATCGGTCTGATCAACGGGCTAATGAGCGGTGTTGTCACTGGGATCAATCTGGTGATCAAGGCACTGAACCAGCTGCATTTCGACTTTCCTGATTGGGTGCCGGGATTGGGCGGCAAGTCCTTTGGGTTTAACTTAAAGACGATCACCGCACCCCAGATTCCACTGCTGGCAAAGGGTGCGGTGTTGCCGGCGAACAAGCCGTTTTTGGCAGTAGTAGGCGACCAGCGGCACGGAACGAATGTGGAAGCGCCTCTTGCCACCATACAGGAGGCGGTTGCGCTGGTGATGAATGACCATATCTCGGCAATGATGGCTGGCTTTGAGGCACTGCTGCAGGAGCAGCGGGCGATCCGCCAGACCGTGGAGGGAATTGAGCTTGGCGACAGTGTGATCGGCAGAGCGGCGCAGCGGTATAACCGGAAGATGGCAATTGTGAAGGGAGGGTATTAAGAATTGAAAATTGTAAGTTGAAAATTGAAAATTATTATTTTGTAAAACTGGCGATTGGTACGAAGTACCGGCGGCCTTAAATTTTTGTATTTTATTTTGAAAAGGCGGGAGCAAGTATCCGTGTTTTCATAGCAATGACAATCCCCCAGTCACCTGCGGTGACAGCCCCCTTTACACAAGGGGGCCATTAATGGCGGGAGCAAGCCCCCGCCCTACAAATATTGGCTTGTAATTATATTTTGAAAAGGAGAACAAAAATTATGGAAAAAATTCAATTTGACAGCGGTATTAAGGAGTATCGGATCAACGGCACAGGTGTGCTGCGGTTTAATCCCGGCGACCCCAATGTGTATGCCCGCTTTTTAGAGGCAGCACAGAAAATTAAGGATTTGGAGCAGGGACTTTCTCAGCAGGCACAGGCGCTGGAGGGTCAGGAAAGCGGTCAGCAGGCGGTGAAGCTGATGGCTGATGCGGACAAGCAGATGAAGGATGTGCTGGGCTGGGTGTTCGGTGGCGGCAATGATTTCGACAAGATCCTGGGCGGTGTGAATCTGCTGGCGGTTGCCGGCAACGGTGAGCGGGTGGTTACCAATTTGTTTAATGCGTTGCAGCCGGTGCTGGTTGCCGGTGCGCAGGCCTGCGCCAGGGAAAAGACTGCGGAGGCGGTGAAGAAGGCGAAGCAGAGAAGAGGGGAGGAGATTGCCACGCCGGTGTGCGCACCGGCTCGCAATGACACTGGAAATGGGGAGCAGGGTCAATGATCGGTGGCTGGGCTCTGCCAACGAAGGCGGTGATCGGCGGGAAGCAATACGCCCTGCACGCAGATTTCCGGGATATTCTGGA
>JAZQDL010000003.1:0-38078 GCA_045546835.1 Faecousia sp. | reverse complement strand
CCACAAAAGGCCCCCTTGTGTAAAGGGGGCTGGCAAAAATCGGCGCTTCGGAACCGATTTTTGACTGGGGGATTGTCATTTGTCGAAACGTTACAATCCCTCCACCGCTAACGCGGTCCCCCTCCCTTTACACAAGGGAGGGGGACCGCAAGGGTCGCCCTTACAGCCCTATAAATAGAAATTTTGCAGTGCTGTGAAATAAATGGCTTGTCGAATTATGTTTTTTCTTGTGCATTTCGCGGTTATGATGTATAATACCTTTTATAAACATTTCGGAGGGGAGGCGGCATATGAAAAAGACAAAGAATGATGCTGTCCAAAAGCCCAACGGATTTGTGCTGGGCGTTGTATACGGCTGCCTTCGGTTCTATTATTTTCTTTGCGGTGTGCGGATTAAGGCGATCAACAAGGTGGGAAAACCGGAACAGCCCTCCGTTATCCTTTGCAGTCACGGCTCGTTTATCGATTTTATTTTTGCGGCAAAGCTCCTTCGGAAATACTTGCCGAATTTCATCATTGCCCGGCTTTATTTTTACGATAAGCGCCTGCGCTGGCTGCTTCAGACGGTGGGTGGCTTTCCGAAAAGTATGTTCACCCTGGACACCGCAAGCACCAAAAACTGCCTGCGGGTCTTAAAAAGCGGCGGAATTCTGGCAATGATGCCGGAAGCGCGGCTGTCCACCACCGGACGGTTTGAGGACATTCAGGAAAGCACCTATTCTTTTATTAAGAAATCCGGTGTTCCTGTTTACACCGTGAAATTCAGCGGCGATTACCTGGCAGACCCCAAATGGGGCAAGGGCTTCCGCCGTGGCGCTTTGGTAGAGGCGGAATTCGACATCTTATATACGGCAGAGGAAGTAAAGGCGCTGTCTGTTTCCCAAATCAAAAAGGATGTGGAGCAGCGGCTGTATTACAACGAATTTCAGTGGCTGGAGACAAAACCGGAGCTGACATACCGCGCCCGCCGTATGGCAGAGGGTCTGGAAAATATTCTCACAGTCTGTCCTGTCTGCGGTGAGAAGTACAGCCTTACCACAAAAAAAGAGAAGATATTCTGCGATAAATGCGGCTATCTCACATCCTTAAACGAGCGTTATGCCTTTACCGGAGATTTTAAATTCCAAAATCTTACCCAGTGGTACGATTGGCAAAAAGAGCTTTTACGGGAAGAAATCCTAAGCAATCCGGACTACAAACTGGTATCAAAGGTGGAGCTGCGCCTGCCCAGCCACGGACGGGGTCTGACCCGTTATGGGGGCGAGGGCGTTTGCGTGCTTAGCCGGGAGGGGCTTAGCTATCAGGGAACAAAGGACGGACAAGCGGTAGCGCTAACCTTCCCCCTGTCCCAGATTTATCGGCTGCTGTTTGGTGCAGGGGTAAACTTTGAGCTGTATAACGGCACGGAAATTCTGTTTTTTGTGCCGGAAGAAAAACGGTCTGCGGCAGATTGGTATCTGGCATCTATGATCTTGTACGACGAAATGCAAAAGGGGTGATTACGATCCACACAAGAATAAAGCGTGTAAAACCGGAGGGAAAGGCAGCTTCCGGCGTGAGCGTCCGTGCTTTTTTGGTGGTTACGGCTGTTCTTTTCGCGATCCTCTTTTTGTGCGGCTCTCTTTCCTATTTGATCCCCCAGGGATCTTTTGCCCGGGATTTGGACAACAACATCATCCCCGGCACTTATCAGGCGGGGGAAGTGAAAGGCATTGCCTTTGGGCGGGTGCTTACTGCCCCTGTGCGGGTGTTTGCCAGTGAAGATGCCCTGTCCATTATTATGATCAGTGCCTTTTTGCTGATTATGAGCGGCATTTTTAATATTCTGGAGGAAACCGGCGGTATCAAAACCTTTGTGGTAAGCATTATGCGCAATCTCCGTGACCGGGGCGGTCCGGTGGTATGCATAACCATTCTGATCTTTATGCTCTTTGGCAGCCTTTTCGGTATGTTTGAGGAGCTGGTGACATTGCTGCCCCTGATCATCGTGTTTATGCTCTCTATGAATATGGACACAATGGTGGGTCTGGGCGCTTGCTTGCTGGCAGCCTGCTTTGGTTTTTCCACCGCCATCACAAACCCCTTCTCAGTAGGTACAGCCGCACAGTTTGCGGGCATTCCCGCATCCTCCGGTGTGTGGCTGCGGATCTTGTTTTTCGGAATCGTCTATCTGGTTTTATGCGTGTGGCTAATGGACTATATTCGGAAAATTGAACGGGATCCCAAAACCTCCCCTACCTATTTATCCGACGAAAGCCGGCGGAAAAATCTGATTGCTGAGCTGGGGGACATCCCGGAAAACCAGCAGAAGATATTCCGGGTCTATTCCGGTTTCTTCGCCATCCAGGGCGTGCTTTTGGTGGCAGTTGCCTGCATCCGGGAAATCTCCGGCTTTGCCATTCCCATTCTGGCAGGCAGCTTCCTGATCACCGGACTGATCTCCGGATTTATCGTTGCCGGTAAATTCGGCAGTGTAATGAAAAGCTTTTTAAAGGGCGCAGCAAGTATGTTCCCTGCGGTGGCGATGATCGCCCTTGCTTCTTCTGTGAAGCTGGTAATGGTGGAAAGCAACATCATCGATACGGTGATGCAGTTTGTTCTTGACCTGCTGATGGGAAGGGGTAAATTCGTTACCATTCTTCTGATCTACGCACTGATCCTGTTTTTGCAGCTGTTCATCGGCTCGGCATCGGCAAAGATCTTCCTTGTTATGCCCATCGTGCTGCCCATTACCAACGCACTGGGAATTTCTCCCCAGCTGGTGATCCTGACCTACTGTATGGCAGACGGCTTTACAGATGTGATCCTGCCAACGAACCCTGTGCTGCTGATCGGACTGTCTATGGCAAAGGTATCTTATTTCAAGTGGCTGAAATGGACCTGGAAGCTGCAGCTTGGGCTGTTTTTGATCTCCGTTCTTGTGCTGCTGTTCGGCACAGTGATCGGCTACTAAGAGGTGAGAAAATGTATAAATATGAGACCCATTTACATACAGCGCCTGTAAGCCACTGCGCAAAGGCAGGGGTAGCGGAAAGCCTGTCGTTTTATAAGGAAATGGGCTATGACGGCGTTTTTATCACCAACCATTTTCTCGATGGCAATATGAATCGGGACTACAAGGATGCCCCTTATGAAGCGGCGGTCGAATTCTGCTTTTCCGACTATGAGAAGGCACTGGAAATCGGAAAACAAATCGGCATTAAGGTTTTTCTTGGCGTGGAGCTTTCCTATAAGGGCACAGATTTTCTGATTTACGGACTGGATAAAGCTTGGTATCTTAAGCATCCGGAAATTATGGAAATGAAGAAAAGCCAGGAGCTTACCTTTCTGATGGAAAGCGGCGCGCTGGTCATTCAGGCACACCCCTACCGGGAAGCAAGCTACATTGACCACATCCGCCTGTTTCCCAGACAGGTCCACGGGGTGGAGGTGTGTAACGCCAGCTGCTCAGATCTTGCAAATAGAATGGCGAAGCACTATGCCCAGAGCTATCAGCTGCTGGAATTTGCCGGCTCCGATAACCATTGGGCAGGAGATGCCAACGCACTGGCAGGCATCTATACGGACAGCCCTCTTGAAAGCGAGCAGGACCTGATCGCCCAGGTGCTGAATAAAGAAACAAAGATCTTCCACCAAAAGCTAGGATAATAAAACCGCCGGTCGAAAGACCGGCGGTTAGCCAAAGCCTCCCTCTGATGCGGGAGCCTTGGGTGCTCCCGCACCAGTGCAAAGAACAAAACCGACCTATGATCGATACATAGGTCGGTTTTTATAGGTATTGTATTTATCCAAGCAGGATGGGCAGGAACTGGCAGCACAGGACTTTTACAATCAGTCCCACAGGGTATGTAGCGGCATAAGCCAAAGCAACCAAATCCGTTTTTGAAACAGAGATTAAAGCGCCCAGTGCCGGAGTGCTGGTCATACTGCCACAGATCGAGCCCAGTGCGCTGAACATATCGAGCTTCGCAATGCGAACTGCCAGAAGCAAACCAACGGTTATGGGAAGGATATTCATTGCAATGCTCCATAGGACCAGGGAAATGCCCTGATCTGCCAGCACTGAAACAAAGCCCTTGCCTGCCTGGGTGCCTGCACCCATCAGGAACAGCACCAAACCCAATTCCCGAACCACATTCAGTGTTTTCTTGGGAACACAGATGGAAACAGAACCAATGTGGGCAAAGTGACCCATCACGAGACCGGCAAGCAAAGGACCGCCGGAAGTGCCCAGAGAGAATTTCGCGCCACCGGGCAGGGGAATGGTGATCTTGCCGATCATATAGCCGAAAATGGCGGCGACGGCAAAGGCAAACAGACCGAAATTATCCAGCATACGATAGGTCTTTTGTGTGCCTGCCACATTCTCCGGGACTTTCACTTTGCTGTCCAGAAGCTCCCGCTCCTTTTCAATGTCGACCTTCAGAAGCTTGGGAACAAGCTGTACAAACAATACAATACCCATAATGCCAAAGGGATAGGCAATGCCATAGCCAATGGTGGCACGGCTGCCTTCGCAAATTGCTTCTGTGGCTTCCTGAGCAGCTGCCAGACCGGGGGTGCTGGTCATTGCACCAGCCATCATACCCACCGCAAGGTCCATATCCACCTTGCCCAGCTTCATAGACAAAATGCAGATACTAGCGCCGGTCAGGACGATAAGGGTACCCAAAATTAAAAAGAAGATCGCTGACTTGTTGAAGTTCCGAAAGAAGGTAGGTCCGGCAATAAAGCCGATTGCAGTCACAAAGCAAACAAGCCCCAGATCTTTCAGAACATCCGATGGCATCAAGCCAAAGTGTCCAAACACCAGCGCCACCAGCAAAACACCGGAAGTGCCAAGGCACAGACCTTTGACCTTCACACTGCCCACAAGGTAACCCAGTGCGGCAATGGAAAACACGATCACAATGGGACTGGTGAAAATGGTTTTCAGCCAGTCAAGAATGTTCATTATCGATTCCCTCTTTCTTGTTTTTTACAAATTTCTACAGTTTCCTATTCTACAACTCTTTTCCGGAAAAAGCAAGACGTCCAGCGGTATCTGCATCAAATTGCTGCGGCAGACGGTGTGGAGCTGAACAACTATAATCTTTATATCGGCGGCTGCCCCCTTTCCCGCCATTACCGGAATATGCTCAGCGAAAAGCCGGCATACGGTCTGGGAATGCACGGTCAAGATGTGGGATTTCCGGTTTCCCTGAAGGAAGCGCTTTTGAACCGGGAGTGGGACGTAGTCACTGTTCAGCAGGCAATCCATTTCTCTACAGATTACAAAACATACCAGCCGTACCTCAATAAGCTAGTGGAGTACATCCGCCTTTGCGCACCCCAGGCAAAGATCTATATCCAGCAGACCTGGGCATACGAGCAGGACAGCCACCGGCTGAATGAGAGAATGGGCTACACCGACCAGAAGGATATGTATAGCGACCTGAAGAAGGCTTACGATCAGGCAGCCCAGGACGAAAAGCTGGACGGCATCATCCCCTCCGGCGAGGTGTTCCAGGCGTTGCTTCGTAGCGGCATTGAAAAGGTTCACCGTGACACCTTCCACGCAAGTCTGGGTCTAGGCCGGTATGCATTGGGTCTGATCTGGTATAAGGTTCTAACCGGCAAGGATATTGCGGATAACTCCTTCTGCAAGTTCGACGAGGAAGTCACCCCCGCCGAGATCGCCATTGCAAAAAAATGCGTCGATGAGGTTTATAAGAAGTATTATAAGTAAACAACCGACGCCGGTGGTATATCTCCACAAAAACGGCTGCAAAATAACTTGTATATAAATTCATAAGAAACGGCGGGAGCAAGCCCCCGCCCTACAAAGGTATACGATGTAGGGCGGGGGTTTACTCCCGCCACAAAACAGCTTTTATGAACCTGTGAAGAATAATTATGCGTTTGTTTGCTGCCCTTTTCTTACTTTCTTCGGTTGCCCTCTTTATCGTAGCGCAGGGAGATATGTAGGACAATTCCCCCACAGGCAACGGCAGTGAGGATCACTTCCCAAACAAGGCACTGTGTTGCCTTATCCAGAACCTGCAGAGTATCCTTTCCTCCCCATGTCAGGCAGATAATGCCCATCACCACGGTCAAAAGAATACCCAGAACGCCAAAAACAAGTCCGGCAAGGCGCTGGGTGTACCGCCACGCCTCGATGCTACCCATACCAAAGTAGGTGCGGAAGCCGAAGCTGTGGTTTGCTTCCTTAGGCGCTTTGAAGAAATAGATCAGGCCAAGTGCCAGCAGCAGCAGCGGTCCGATCATAACCGCCCAACCGGCGATCGAGCCGGCCTTTCCCAACAGTCCGTCCAGCTCAGGCACCAATTTGGACGGATCTAATTTATCCATCAATTCGGTGATCTTATTCATATTTGCTCCTTATTTCTCTTCCAGAAATTGTTCGATCTCGTGGACAAAGCTGCGCACATCCTGGAACCGGCGATAAACAGAGGCAAATCGGATATAGGCGACCTCGTCAAGGGGCTTGATGCGCTCCATAACCATTTCGCCAATCTTATCGGTGCTGACCTCCCGCTCCAGGGTGTTCTGGATGGTCTGCTCGATCTCTGTGGCGATCCGGTCCAGCTGTGCCATAGTCACCTGGCGCTTATCGAAGGCGCGGACCATAGAATTGAGGATCTTGTTCCGATCGAAGCCCTGACGGGATCCATCCCGCTTGACCACAATAATGGGCAGGCTTTCCACGATCTCATAGGTTGTAAACCGGCGCTGGCAGGCAAGACATTCCCGGCGGCGGCGGATACTCAGGCCGTCCTCAGAATGGCGGGAATCCACGACCTTGCTTTCCTGGTCGCCGCAAAACGGACATTTCATTGGGACACACTCCCTTTTGTTATTTTTCTTTATTATACCAGCCGATGGAGGTTCTGTCAATGTCATTGCAAGGAAAGAACCCCTCTAGGGTGGGGCGGGGGCTTGCTCCCCCCGTCCCAGCCCTGTTCCATGCTGCGGCGGGAGCAAGCCCCCGCCCTACGATTTTGGCTATGCCTTAATTAAACGCCTCCGGGTCGAAGGTAATAACGGTATGGTATGTACCCTGTTCCAGCGCAGACAGTGCGCTGTCGATGGTCTGCCGGATCGCATCCTCCCGGCCCTTCCACGCCATAGGGATCGCCACATCAAACACAAGGTTTGTATGCCCTGCTCCGGGAACCATCCGAAAATCGTGGAGACTCATCCGTTCGTCCTTGCCCTTGATCGCCTGCTCCACCACAGCGCGCAGGGCATCTGTCTTAGGGTCACCCACTGCAACCGGATCGTAATGGATCACTAAGTGTACATTGTGATCCCGCAGGCACGCCCGCTCAATATCGTCGATGATCTCGTGGCACAGGAGGGGGTCTTCCTTCTGATCCATTTCCACATGAAGGCTGGCAAAGCGCTGACCCGGACCGTAGTCGTGGACCATCAAATCGTGATACCCCAGCACCAGCGGTTCACACTTCAGGGTTTCTACAATTAAATTCCGCAGCTCCGGACTGGCGTTTTCCCCCAGCAGGGGACTGATCGTCTCCTTTGCCATCATGGCGCCGCTATACAAAATGAACAAGGCGACAGCCGCACCCATATAGCCATCCACCTGGAAGTGGGTAAAATGTTCCACAAGACCTGCTGCCAGCACCGCACCCGTTGCCAGCACATCGTTGCGGCTGTCTGCGGAAGTAGCCAGCAGGGCAGAGGACTGGATCTTTTTGCCCAGCTTGCGGTTAAACAGGGACAGCCACAGCTTAATACCGATAGATACCAGAAGCACGATCAGCACCGGCACAGAAAAATCCACCGCCGCAGGGTTCAGGATCTTCTGCACCGAGGACTTGCCCAGTTCAAAGCCGATAACGATGATCATTGCCGCCACCGCAAGCCCGGACAGATATTCATATCGGGCGTGACCGTAGGGATGGTCCTTATCTGCCGGCTTTTCCGCCAGCTTAAAGCCGATCAGGGTCACTACGGAGCTTGCCGCATCGGACAGGTTGTTGACAGCATCTGCAGTAATGGACACAGAACCGCTGATCAAGCCTGCAAGCAGCTTCAGCCCAAACAGCAGCACATTGCACGCGATGCCTGTTATGCCGGACAGCTTTCCGATCCTTGCCCGCACTGTGGCAGAGCCGGTATCTTCATAGTTTTTTACAAATAATTTCAGCAAAAGCCTTGTCATAAGCGCCTCCGACGGGACTCTACTGCCGGTAGAGTCCCATTTCTACCGGTTATATCCCTTCATTTTTCCAATTCTCTCGATCAGGGTTTACACTTTTTCCGCTGATGTGGTAAGATATGTTCACATTATATTCCAGCCGTCTGCGGCTGTAAAGTATTTTTTAAGGAGTTTTTCTTTTATGTCTTATCGCATTATTACCGATTCCTGCTGTGATTTTCCTGAAACGATGTACGATCAGCTTGATCTTTCTATGATTCCCCTGACCCTTCATTATCAGGGGAAGGACTATACGGACCTTTCAGAAAAATTTTTGAAAAAGCTCTATAAGGGTCTGCGGGCAGGCGAGGTAGCCTCCACCGCCGCTGCAAATCCCGACGGCTGGGCGAGTATCCTCGAGCCTGTGCTGGCTGCAGGAGAGGATGCCCTGGTGATGGCGTTCTCCTCCGGACTGAGCACCACCTATCAGTCTGCGGTCATTGCCGCAAACGAGCTGAAGGAAAAGTATCCGGAGCGCACTGTCAATGTGGTAGATACCCTCTGCGCCTCTCTGGGTCAGGGTCTGCTGGTGTGGCACGCCTGCAAAAAGAGAGATGCAGGTATGTCTCTGGAGGAAGTAACTGCCTGGTGCGAAAGCCATAAGTTAAATCTGTGCCACTGGTTCACAGTGGACGACCTGATGTACCTGAAGCGGGGCGGACGAGTCAGTGCCGCCACAGCGCTGGTGGGCACAATGCTCCAGATCAAGCCGGTGCTCCATGTGGATAACGAGGGTCATCTGATCAATGTGTCCAAGGCAAGAGGACGGAAGGCGTCCATTGAAGCGCTGGCAAACAAAATGGGTCAGACCGCCCTTCCCGGGGAAAATGACACCGTATTCATCTGCCACGGCGACTGCCAGGAGGATGCGGAATATCTGGCAAAGCAGGTAAAAGAGAAGTACAGCGTAAAAGAAGTGCTGATCTACTATACCGGCGCGGTGATCGGCTCCCACTCCGGCCCCGGCACATTGGCACTGTTCTATTTGGGCGAACATAGATAAAAAAACGAGGGCGTTGCGCCCTCGTTTTTTAATGCAAAATGAATGTAGGGCGGGGGTTTACTCCCGCCGTTCCTGCCCTGTTCCATACCGCGGCGGGAGCAAGCCCCCGCCCTACGGTCGCACCATCGATAGCCATTGGTAGGGCGGGGTTTACTCCCGCAAAAAATAATTTACAATTTTCATCTTTCAATTTTCAATTTCTTCAGCACAATGGCTGTGCGGCTGGGAAGATACAGCCGGAAGGAATTTTCTGCGGTATAGGTCTGGTGGTAAACTCTGCCCTGACCGCCGAAGCAGAAATCATCGGTTGACATAACAACTTGGTAATCTCCCTTTTCCGGCGCAGGGATGGGGTAGCCTTCAAAGGATTTTGACCGGTGGAGGTTGAATACAAAAATGGCATCGCCCTTTTCATACACCAGCACCTTGTCATCGTTGTGTAGAAGCAACTGCCGATCCGAACTGCCCAGAACTTTGCTATCCTTGGCAAGCTGTACCATTGCCTTTTCAAAGGCATTGAGGTACTGATATTTCAGGTCCGGGTTATCTGCAAGACTCCACTGCCGGCGGCAGTAATGGTAGCTCCAGAAGTTTCCCTCTCTGGGAAAATCGATCCACTCCGGATGACCGAACTCGTTACCCATAAAGGTCAGATACCCTTCGCCGCCCAGGCTCATGGTCAGCAGGCGGAGCATTTTGTGCAGGGCAACGCCCCGGTCGATCACAAGGCTCTGGCTGTTCTTATTCATATTCCAGTACATTTCCTGATCGCACAGGCGGAACATAATGGTCTTATCTCCCACCAGCGCCTGATCGTGGGACTCACAGTAGCCGATTACCTTTTCCTGGGGTCGGCGGATGGTCAGCTCATAGTAAATGCTGTTTAAGTCCCAGTGTTCGTCGGGCACTTCCTTGAGAAGCTTGATCCACATATCCGGCTCACCCATTGCCAGGCGGTAGTCAAAGCCAACGCCCCCCTCGGCAATGGGCAGGCACAGACCGGGCAGAGCTGAGGTGTCCTCGGCAATCAAAATGGCGTTTTCATTTACCTGACGGGCAAGGGTGCAGGCGAGCTGCAGGTAGGTGACTGCAGCGGTGTCCGTATTCATAGAAAAATACTTTCCGTAGTCTGTAAATGCCGTACCCAAACCGTGATCCTGATAGAGCATCGAGGTGACCCCGTCAAAGCGGAAGCCGTCGAAGTGGTACTCCGTCTGCCAGAATTTCAGGTTGCTGAGCAGGAAGTGGATCACTTCGTTTTTATCGTAGTCAAAGCACTTTGTGCCCCAGGCAGAATGGTCGCCCCTGGGTCCGTCGTGGAAAAACTGCCAGGGTGTGCCGTCAAATTCGTTAATGCCCTCCCGGGTGTTCTTGCTGGCATGGCTATGCACCACATCCAAAAGCACGGCGATGCCCATACTGTGGGCGGTGTCGATCAGCTTTTTCAGGCTCTCCGGGCGACCGAATCGGGAGGATGCGGCAAAGAAATTGGTCACCTGATAGCCGAAAGAAGCATAGTAGGGATGCTCCATAATTGCCATAATCTGCAGGGTGTTGTAGCCCAGCGCCTTAACGCGCGGCAGCACATTTTCCCGGAACTGGTCGTAAGTGCCGACCGTCCCTTCCTCCTGTGCCATTCCGATATGGCATTCGTAGATAAAAAGCTCTTTTTCAGGCTGGAAGTCCCTGTCCGTCCAGACAAATTCCTCCGCCGGATCGTAGATCACTGCGTTCCAGTCGGTGGTCTGGGGGTCTTGCACTACCCGGCGAGCATAGAGGGGAATGCGCTCCAGCTCTTGACCCTGCCGCTGGACGATGGTCATAACCTTCATTCCGTCCTGCAAGGTCTTACGACCCCGCAAAAACAGCTCAAAAACGCCGCCAGCCTTTTTCTTCATCGGGTAGGCGTAGCGATCCCAGCCGCAGAAATCACCGGTCAGGTACATTTTTTCCGCGCCGGGCGCCCACTCCCGATAATACCAGCCGTTTCTTACCTTATGAAAGCCGAAATAGGCGCTGCCGTTTGCAAAATCCGTCAGCGACTGCCCGTCCGGCAGCAGCTGCTTTATTTTTTCTTCATAGCGCTGCATCCGCAGGTTGATATCTTCCTGAAAGGGGACTAATTGCGGGTCATACTGCAAAAGCTTGTACATAACGCTCGTCCTTTCATTGGTACTGCTTTTACTTTACTATTCATTTACTTTCCCGTCAAGGTGAAAATAATTGAAAATTGAAAGGATTGTTTGTCCTGCGGAAAGGATATGCTCTTTCCCTACATACAGGGTCGATAAATTGTCGTAGGGGCGGATGCCCACATCCGCCCAAAAAATACGGTGTTTTTGATAGCCGATTTGGGACGATGTAGGCATCGTCCCCTACGTTCAGATATCAACCTTGTGCGTAAAGTCTTATCAATTATGCATCCACCTGATGCAATCTCAAAAAGCAGACTGCGGGGCAGTCTGCTTTATGTTTTCCTTATAAATTTTTCTTTGCACTTGGGGCAGGAAATGGAGATTTTTCCTTTTCCACGGGGGACACGGACCTGCTGGCGACAGCGGGGACAGTCAAAATACCGATGCTCCCGATCCTGCCATCTCTGACGCAACATCAAATACTTCCGGTTCTCCTGATACCGCTTGTAGGTATTGCGGGAAAGTGTGCGAAACAGCGCCCAGCCCATCAGTCCGTAGGACACCAGCATCAGAAGCAGATCCAGCAGAGGAAGTCGGATAATCGTAGACAGGAGCGATGCGATCAGGCCTGTCACCAAAATGGCGATATTCAGCTTATCTGTTCCGTAGCGGCCCATCATAAACCGCTGCAGACCGGAACGCAGGTTTGCGCCCAGCCGGCGCAGCCAATTTCCAAATCCGTTCATACAGACCTCAAGTTTATTAGAATGATTTTATTATATTGCAAATACGTGGGATTGCAACCGCCATCCGGAAGATTTAACGATTTGTTTACACCCCTGACATCGCCAGGCGCTTCAAAACCTTCAAAAACACCTGCCCCCAGCTTAACCGGTCGATCCCTTGCGCCGCCACCAGTGGGATCTCTTTCAGGATCTGCTCGCCCGCCTTCACGGTCATCGTCCCCAGCCGCTGTCCCTTGCTTACGGGAGCTGTGACCTCCGCTTCCAATTGGATCTGGGTGGTCACCAGATTTTTCTGTGCCTTGTCGATGAGCATTGCCTCCGCCTGCCCCGGCTGTGCGGTCACAGTCTTTTCTGTTCCCAGCTTTACGGGAACTTCTGCATTTTCTGCCATTTCCGGCCATACCACTGCGTAATTAGAAAATCCGTAGTCCAGCATCGTTTTGCAGGCATTGAACCGTTCCTGGGAGCTTTCGCACCCCATCACCACTGCGATCAGCTCCATATCCTCCCGCTGGGCAGAGGCAGACAGGCAATAGCCTGCAGCGGAGGTAAAGCCGGTTTTTAGTCCTGTTGCGCCGGGGTAAAACCGCACCAGCTTGTTGGTGTTGGAAAGACCAAATGTGCCGTTTCGCACCGTATCCATCCAGATAGTGGTGTATTTTTTAATATCCGGGTGATTTTTCAGCAATTGCCGGGACATCAGGGCAATGTCATAGGCGGAGGTCTTATGTTCTGCAGCGGCAGGATCGTCATCCAAACCGGTGCAGTTGACAAAATGGGTGTCGTTCATCCCCAATTCCTTGGCTCTTAAATTCATTTGGTCCACAAAGGCGCTCTCGCTGCCTGCCAGATGCTCTGCCATTGCGCAGGCGCAGTCATTGGCAGAGCTGACTGCAATGGATTTGACCATATCCGCCACGGTCATTTGCTCGCCCACTTTTAAGTAGATCTGACTGCCGCCCTTGGCGGCGGCGGTCTCCGAGGCGGTGACCGTATCGGTCCAACTGATTTTCCCTGTGTCGATGGCTTCCATTATTAAAAGCATCGTCATCACCTTGGTGACACTGGCAGGGGCAAGGGCTTCGTGTTCATTTTGGGTATACAGCACGCTGCCCGTTGCCACATCCATCAGCACTGCGCTTTTTGCGGGAATGTCCAGCTTTGCCGCCTGTGCACTGATGGGCAGCAAGCCAATAAGCAACACGAAAACTACGAAAATCCAACCGATCCGCTTCATAACGATCCCTCCCAGAATTTCTGGTCTATCCTATGAAGCTAGTCCGAAGAAAATGCATAATGCAAAATGCAGATAGAATTATTGTAGGGCGGGGGCTTGCTCCCGCCGCCGAAAATCTCCGTAATATTAAACGGCGGGAGCAAGCCCCCGCCCTACTGTTATCAAAAATCTTAAAACTCCGGGATAAAGCCGGTATCGGCAGCGGTATCCTCCTGGGTGAAGCCTGCTAAATCATTTAAGTACATCCAACTAAGGACCGACTGGTATTCTTCCTCGGTGACGGTCCGGTCAAGGGGTGCGTTCATCCCGGGCATAGGGGTGTACTGGCGCATCAGGCTCACCAGCACCTCACCCTTTTTAAAATTTTCTCCGATCCAGTCTAACACCTTCAGGGAATTTTCCACCTGTCCCGGCAGGATGAGATGCCGGATGATCACACCCCGAATGATTTTGTCGCCTTTCCATACAACCGGTCCGGTCTGCCGGACCATTTCCCGGATGGCTTTTGTTGCCACGGTGAAATAATTCTCTGCGCCGGACAATTTCTTTGCTAAGGCGCTGTCTGCGTATTTCAGATCCGGCAAATAAATGTCGATCTTTCCCTCCAGCAGCCGGAGGGTTTCTGCCTTTTCGTAACCGCCGCAGTTATAGACCACGGGAACAGGCAGCTTTTTCTCCAGTGCAGGCAAAATGGAGGGAAGAAAATGGGTGGGGGTCACCAGGTCTATATTTTCCGCACCCTGAGCGATCAGCGCTTCCATTTTTTGGCGCAATTCATCCGGGGTCATCGGTGTTCCCACCGGTCCGCCGCTGATGGCACAGTTTTGGCAATAGGTGCATTTTAAGGTGCAGCCGCCGAAAAAGATCGCACCGCTGCCCCCATTTCCTGCCAAAGCCGGTTCTTCCCATTTATGAAGCATCACCTTTGCCACCAGCATTTGGTCGCTACAGCCGCAAAAACCGGTTTTTCCCACCGTCCGGTCTATAGCGCATTGCCGGGGACACAGTTTGCAGTTAACATAACACATAAACGTTCCACCTTTTTTCTATGATATCATCCTTTCCCCAAAAGCTCAACAAATTTCTGTTTATCGGCCAGTCGAACAGAACGGAAAACTATCGACAACCGTGTCATTGCGAGGACCGTAGGTCCGTGGCAATCTCCATTGTAACATTGTGCAAAATCTTACCCCGGAGATCGCCACAACCAGTTTGCGAACTGGTTTCGCGATGACACAGTTTTTGTTGGTTTTTAACATCTATCGTACCTCCACGTCTTTGCGAGGAGCGAAGCGACGTGGCAATCTCCATTGTAACATTGCGCAAAATCTTACCCCGGAGATTGCCACACCAGTGTGCGCACTGGTTCGCAATGACATACATTTTAATAACCTGTTCGTCAAACAGAAATTTGTCTTTTCCGGGTTTACCGGTTTGTTTTTTTGTGGTATGATAGAAAAAACTTCTGGAGGTCAGGCTATGGAACTTCGTTTTGCGCAGGTGCAGGATGTTGATGGAATCATTGCCTTGCTTAAGCAGGTAGGTCAGGTGCATCACGAAGGAAGACCGGATATTTTCCGCGCCGGGGCGCAAAAATACAGTCCGGAGCAGGTGCGTGCAATGCTTGACACTTCCGATCCCATTTTTGTGGCAGTGGAAGCAGGTGCTGTTCTGGGCTACGGCTTCTGCCTGCTGAAAACCTATGAAAATGATCCGGTGATCGCAGATCACAAAGAATTGTATATTGACGATCTTTGTGTGGATACAAGCTGCCGCGGCAGAGGCATAGGCAAAAAGATCTATCAGGAGATTTTCCGTTATGCAAAGAAAATCGGCTGCTACAATGTGACACTGAATGTGTGGTCCTGCAATCCCGGTGCAATGAAATTTTATGAAAAACTGGGTCTTGTGCCCCAAAAAATCGGTATGGAGCAAGTGTTAAATGCTGAAGAAAAATGAAATTTATGAGGCCGTGATCTGCGATTACACCGCAGAGGGTCAGGGCGTTGCCAAAATAGAAGGCTGTGCCGTATTTGTGCCCAATGCTGTGGCAGGAGAGACCTGCCGCATTCGCATTGAAAAAGTAGGCAAGACCTGGGCATCCGGCAAGCTCGTGGAGATTTTGGAAAAATCTCCCCACCGGGTAAACCGGGAATGTCCCGTGGCAAAGCTGTGCGGCGGCTGCGACTTCTGGCATATGGATTACGAAGAGGAAACCCGCCTGAAGGCAGAACGGGTGCGGCAGGCACTAAATCGGATTGGCGGGGAGGAGCTGGAAGAAATTTCCATTTTATCCGCCCCCAGCTGCTATGGCTACCGGAATAAGGCGCAATATCCCGTATCCAGCCACAAGGGGCGAGTGTTTGCAGGATTTTATAAGGCGGGTACCCATAGCGTAGTGGAAAATAACCGGTGTCTGATCCTTCCGGAGGAGATGGACCGGGTAAAGAAAATCATTATAGATTATGTAAACCACTATCGGATTTCCGCCTATGAGGAAACCGAGCACAAGGGTCTGCTGCGGCATATTTATGTGCGCCGGGGCGCAGTTTCTGGGCAAGTATTGGTATGCTTAGTGGTCAACGGGCGTAAGCTTCCCCATACGGAGGACCTGATCCGCCGTCTGCAGGGGGTGGAGGGCTTTACCACACTGGTGCTGTCGGTGAATACAAAGCGGGGCAACACCATTCTGGGAGATGAATTTATCACCCTTTACGGCCCGGGATACATTGAGGACACCCTTTGCGGACTTCGCTTCCGTCTTTCTGCCCGGTCTTTCTATCAGGTCAATCATCATCAGGCGCAAAGGCTTTATGAAGCTGCTATCTCTCAGGCGCAGATTACAAAGGATGATCTGGTGCTGGATCTGTATTGCGGTGTGGGAACAATCACATTGGCAATGGCTAAGGCGGCAGGGAAGGTGATCGGCGTGGAAGTGGTGGAGCAAGCGGTAGCCGATGCCAAGGAGAACGCCAAACGAAACGGCATCGAAAATGCAGAATTTTTCTGCGGCGACGCCGGTAAAGCAGCTCTGGAGCTGGAAGGGAAGGGCATCCGCCCGGATGTGGTGGTGGTCGATCCGCCCCGAAAGGGCCTGAACGCCGATACCATTGAGGCCCTTTCCCGGATGCAGCCCCAAAGAATTGTCTATGTTTCCTGTGACCCGGCAACGCTTGCCCGGGATGTTGCCCTTCTGAAAGAACGCGGCTATAATGTAAAGAACGCCCAAGCGGCAGACCTATTTCCCCGCTGCGCCCATGTAGAATCTATTGTCTGCTTATGCAGATAATAGATTCGTCGATATAAATCCCTTGCGGGATTTTCGATATAAGCTGCGCTTTCGATATGTGCTAACGCACTCGATATGCCCTGCGGGGCGAGAGGGATTTATATCATACTCGTTGCCGCCAGGCAACATATCGAATTCCAAAGGAATATATCGATTTTGCAAAGCAAAAATATCGAGTTGCATAGCAACATATCAACAAAAATATTTATAAGGAAATATTTTGTGCGCAGATATTGTATATTTCTGCCAAATCGCTGTTCAAATTCTGTGGTTTCCATTCTTCTTCCTCCTTTACTTTCGTATTATTTTATATTACTAAGTATTACTTGTCAAGCATTAGTAGTATAAGGTGGTATAATATCGCTTGAGGTGAGATAAAATGAAACCGTTAAAAGAGCGAATCAGTATTACAATCGACAGTGATCTGTTGGAAGCCATCCGGGAAAAAGCAGAAGAAGATGACCGTTCTCTTTCCCAGTACATCAATCTGGTGCTGAAAAAGCATCTGGAGGAAAACCAATAATGCAAACGGCGGGGGCAAGCCCCCGCCCTACGATAACACACGGTAGGGCGGGGGTTTACTCCCGCCGAAAATATATTTGTTTAGGCAAAATCGTTTGTTCCATCATTTGTAAGATTTCCGTCGCCGGAAACGGGAATGGCATCGCCCAAGAAGGTAGGCTCAGGCTTAAAAATGCATTTTGCCCAGTCCTTCACCCGGGCAAGCATCTCCCGGAGGTCCCGCACCGACTGGCCTGCATAGGTGCGGTAATCTGCATCCACGCCATATGCCTCTATTCCAAGGCGGTTAGCAATATGGATCGCCCGGTACAGGTGGTATTTCTGGGTAACGATCAAAATTTTATCTGCCTGGAAGATCTCCTTTGCCCGGTAAATGCTCTCGTAGGTAGAAAATCCTGCGTGATCCATAAACACATTTTCTGAAGGGATATCCCTATCAACGGCAAACTGCTTCATTACCGCCACTTCATCATATTCTGCTCTTCCGTGGTCGCCGCTCATCAGTAGCTTAGGTGCAGCGCCCATTTCATACAGCTCCACGCCCCGCAACAAACGGTCGTGAAGCATATCGCTGGGCGTTCCGTCCTCCCGGACACCGCAGCCCAGTACCAAAATGCAGTCTATTTCTTCTAATTCGGAGGCATCCTCTGCTGTGCGGATCTGATCACCTGTGCTTAGTTTTACAACTGTATTGATGACTGTCAGTGTGGTGATGCCCAGTATGCACAGGCACAAAAACAGGGAGAAAATTCTCCGTAAGGTTCTCTTTTTCGTTTTCATTGTGTTTCTCCGTAAATAGGGGGAGTTTTCTTGTTGTGTAGGAGATTGCCACGCCCCGTTGGGGCTCGCAATGACACGGTTTTCGGTAGTTGTAGCGTTCTATCGTACCTGCGTCAAAATTGACAATTGTCCATTGTCAATTGTCAATTATTCCCCTCCGGTGGGGTCGATCTCGTATTCTTCAATGGGCTGGTCGGTGAAGTGCTGGTACAAATGGAGAGTATCTACATACCGCTGGAGGTTTTCCGGGCAGCCAAGAACGCCGATAATCAGGTAGCCGTCCTCCTTATAAAAGGCGGAGATCAGGCATTTGCCTGCATTTTCTGTGGAGCCGGTCTTCAGACCGAAGGCTTCCTTGCAATAGAACTGGGACTCGGGGTGGAGCAGCAAATTGGTGTTTTTCCAGCTGGCGGTTTCGCCGCTAAAGTAGGTCACATCGTCCCGCACTGTGCCTGCATACTTCCGGATCAGGGGATCTCCCAGCGCCAGGAGACTGATTTTCGCCAAATCCTCCAGGGTGGTATAATGGCCGGGGGTGTCAATGCCGTCGGGGTTGGAGAAATGGGTATTTTCAAGACCTTTTTCCAAGGCGATCTCATTCATTTTACCTGCAAAGACACCGATTGCAGCAGTGGCAGACAGCTCCGGATTCTGGCTGATGGCGCGACCTGCCGCCACCGCAAGAACATACGCTGCGTCATTGCCGCTTTGCAGCAGCATACCCTCCACGCACATTTCTACGGTGATCTTCTGTCCCTGATAAATATAGGCAACGGAGGATTCCGGATCGATCATGGTCACTTCCTCACCTACGGTGATCACTGTTTCCGGCTCTAAATACTGCAGCGCCACATAGGCAGAATACAGCTTTGTAAGGCTTGCCGGGGCGATCCGCTCCTGCAGCCCGCCCTTGGAGAAAATGATCTTATCCAAACCACTGTCATACACAAAAATATGGGAAGATGCGAGCTCGAAATCCGGCTCAGGCCAGGTAGGCTCCGGCTCGGTAGTCTCCTCCGGCAGGGTGGTTGGCTCTGTGGTGGGTTCTGCAGTGGTTACGGTCGGTTGCGTCTGTGTGGTTTCCGTTGGTAAGGGCTGCTCTGCGCAGCCGCACAGCAGAGAAAAACACATCAGTATCGCCAATGTTAAGGCTATGTAGTTTCTTTTCACAACCATCCTCCTAATCTTTCTGCAAATTCCCCTCCATTATAGCACATTTTTCAAAAAGAAAAAGCCCCATTTTGCTGTTTGCAAATTTCTGTTTGTCGAACTGACTACGGTAGGGCGGGGGCTTGCTCCCGCTGTTAAAAATGTTCGGTTTCGGCGACGGGAGCAAGCCCCCGCCCTACAGTGCGCCTAGTCGTCAAACAGAACGTTTACGGGCGGGCGGGAAAATTCCCGTCCGCCCTTTGATTTAGTTGCCTGTTAAAAGCTGGGCAAGCTCCGAGTCCTCGCTGAGGATCACGGTCTTTTCATCGCCGGTCAGGCTCTGTTTCAGAGCATCCAGCGCCAGGGTGAACTCGTAAAAGTCCTTTTTGTCAGCGGTATCGTAAGCTTCTGCCAGCAGGCGCATATATTCTGCCTCGCCCTCCGCCTCCAGCTTTGCTGCCTCTGCCTTTGCATTGGATACGATGATATTTACCTGCTTATCCACATCGTTACGAAGGATGGATGCCTCATAATTGCCATCAGCTGTATATTTTTCCGCCATCTGGTTGCGCTCGGAGATCATACGGGAATAGACCGCGTTCAGGTTGCTTTCCGGCAGGTCAAACTGCTTGATCTTTACATCCAGCACATTGATGCCGTAGGTCTGCGCCAAATCGTCCACGGTGGTGGCAATGCCGTCATAGATCTCATTGCGCTTGGCGCCGTCCTCCATATTAATAATATCCGCCTGCGCCAGTGTGCCCATCACCGTTTTCAAAGTGTTATAGGTCAGGGCGTCCAGCCGCTGCTCTGCCACAGAGGCAGTGCCCAGTGTCTGGTAGAACTTCAGTGGGTCGCTGATCTGCCAGAGCACATAGCAGTCAACGGTCATATTCTGCTTATCGGAGGTCAGGACCTCGGAAGGAGGGATGTCGTACAGCTGAGTCGCCTTTGTAAAATACCGGACAGAGTCCAGGAAGGGCACCTTGAACTGCAGGCCTGCCTGATCGGTGGTGTCGATGATCTGGGAGAACCGGACGGTACAGGCGTACTGGTCCTCTGCCACGGTAAAGAAGCAGCCACTGCCGATGATCACTGCCAGCAGCAACACGGCACAAATTAAAATTCCTTTTTTCATATTAGTTACTACCTCCTGTGAGAGAATCCAGCGGCAGCAGCATCTGCACTTCCTCGTCAGAGCCGGTGTTGATATACACCTTCACCCCGGGGAGGATCTCTGAGATCATTTCATAATACATTCTGCTGCGGGTGATGTCCGGATTGAGGGCGTATTCTTCATACATCGCCTTGAACATCGCCACCTGCTCGATGGCCTCGTTGATGCGGTTCTGCTTCAAATATTCCGCATTCTGAATCAGCTTATCTGCCTCAGCTTCGGCATTGGGAAGCTCTGCATTCTGGTATGCCTTGGCATCGTTGACCACCGTCTCTGCCTTTTGCTTGGCAGTTTCCACTGCCTTGAATGCCTCCACAACATCCTGCGTGGGCGGCTCAGAGTCCTGAATTTTCACATCCACCAGTGTCAGGCCGATGTTGTACTCCTCCAAAATCTGGGTGACCAGCTCCTTGACCTGCATCTGGATGTTTTCCTTGCCGTCGGTCAGTACCGCATCCACTGTAGAAGAGCCTACCACATTGCGGACCTGACTTTGGATCAGGTTGCGCAGGATCAGCTCCGGATCATTGGAGGAATAGAGATACTGCACCGGATCGGAGATCTTATACTCCACGAAAAAGTCTACATTTACAATGTTATAGTCGCCGGTGATCATTGTGCTTTCTCTGGTGTTTACCGCATAACTCCCATCTTTCTCGCTGCTGTAGCCCAGCTCGATCTTCTGGTACACATTCACATCCACCTTCTGCACCTTCTGGATTCCGAAGGGCAGCTTGAAGTGGACGCCTGCACCGGTGATCTCCGACACCCTGCCAAAGGTGGTGACCACCGCCTGCTGCTTGTCGTTGACGGTGTAGAAGCAGGACAGGGATGCTGCCAGCACCACCAGCACCACCGCCGCGATCAGCAGGGTTTTGCCAAACCGTTTCCAATCCTTTTGTTTGCCGGTGTTTTGCTCCGGCACATAGCGATAAGTTCCGTTTTCTTCCATTTTTACTTTCTCCTTTACTGTTTTAGTTCTGCAACCATCTTTTCTGCTTCCAGACGCAGCTGGGATGCTGCCCAGGCCGTCAGCATAATCCGAAGCACCTTTTCCACCCGCTCCCGGGCGCCGGGGACAGGCTCCTTATAATCTGCAAGCAGCTGCCGCAGGTAAGCCTCCCGACCCTGAAAATCCTTCATCTGCCGGTGGCTGGCTGCCAGCCGCACAAACAGGAAGTACAGGGTTGCATCGTCGATCAAGTCGTCCCCTTCATCTCCCAGCTTGCCGTTGATGTAGGACAGCAGTCCGCAAATGTCCTCCATCGGCAGTGCTGCCTTGAGCATATTGATGTTAATGATCCGGCAAAGCTGGCGCATAGAGTAGCGCTTGTGCTCCGGCGGTGCCAAAAAGCCCCGCTTGACCCAGTTTTGTACGGTATAGCTTTCCAGACCAGTCACCGCGCAGACCTGGCTTAACACCATCCCTCCGCTAAGAAACATTGAGGAAAACAGGTTCTGCACCTGATGAAATTCCTGTACGGTGGTTTGCAGTGTTGTTCCGGGTAATACCCAATTCATTTTGAACACCTCCTGTATGTGGTAAGACGATAATATCATATGGTTACGTAATTGTCAAGAGAGATTTTATAATTATCTAAAATATTTTTTGCTGCCCCTTTACGAACAAATAAAAATGTAGTACAATAGATACATCTTATTGGGGAGGGGAATTTAGGATGTATTGTCTCAAATGCGGAAAAGAAACAGCCGATGCCCATATTTTCTGCGACAGCTGTTTAAGCGTTATGTCCGAATATCCCGTAAAGCCGGACACAACTGTCCACCTCCCCCATCGCCCGGAAGCTGCAGCGCCGAAAAAGCAGTCCCGCAAGCGGGCAATGCAGCCGGAGGAACAGCTTGCAGCAATGCATCGGCTGGTCCGGCGGCTGATCGCGGCACTGGTTGCGGTGACGGTTCTGTTTGTTCTGTCCGCTGCCGGTCTTGCTTACACCTATAAAAACAGCGATACCACGCCTACGGTAGGTCGCAATTATACCATCGACACCGGTCGGCGACCCTGAAATGTTTCACGTGAAACATTGGAAAGGAAATCACTATGGGAAAAATTATTGCCGTCGTCAATCAAAAGGGCGGCGTTGGCAAAACCACGACTGCTGTCAATTTGACTGCCGCATTAACAGACCTGGGAAAGAAGGTTCTTTTGTGCGACTTCGATCCGCAGGCAAACGCTACCTCCGGTCTGGGACTGGATAAGCGGAAGCTGCGCAAAAGCGTATATGATGCGGTTGTCAACGAAGTGCCTGTGCAGGAAATCATTGCCCACACGAACTTTGGCGATGTGCTGCCCGCTACCGCAGACCTTGCCGGTGCGGCAGTGGAGCTGATATCTATGGAAGCGCCCAGTCAGCAGCTGACTAAAGCCCTGGCGCCCATCCGCAGCGATTACGATGTGATCTTTATCGACTGCCCCCCTTCTCTGGAAATGCTGACCTTGAACGCACTTGCCGCAGCGGACAGTATTCTCGTTCCGGTCCAGTGCGAATATTATGCACTGGAGGGACTTGCCGATCTGATGAACACCCTGCGAATGGTGAAAAAGCGCATCAACCCCCGGTTAGAGATTTTTGGCGTGGCATTGACGATGTTTGACGGACGGACCAATTTCTCCACCCAGGTGGCACAAGAGGTACGCAAGCACTTCCCCGGCAAGGTCTTTGGAACTGTAATCCCCCGGAATGTGCGGCTTGCAGAAGCACCCAGCCACGGACTGCCCGTTACAGTCTACGATCGCTCCAGCCGGGGCGCGCAGGCATACCGGGCTATGGCAGAGGAGATCGGCAAAAAGCTATAATGCACTTGTTGGAGAAGGCTTTGACGGAAAGAACATACGAAATTTTCCAAAGGAGATTGCCACAGCCCTTCGGGCTTCGCAATGACAGGGTTTTCGGTGGTTTCGAGCAACTATCGTACCTATTCCATAATTTTCAATTTTCAACTTTCAATTTTCAATTGTTTCGCTGTTTCACGTGAAACAATTACATTTATAGAGGTGATTGATTTGGCAGGACATAAAGGTATGGGCAGAGGTCTGGGTGCCCTGATGGGCGACTGGGCCGAGGAAACGCCCGCCGGGAAAGGCCCTTACCAGCTTCTTCCCATTCATAAAGTAGAACCCAATCCCGGTCAGCCCCGTCAGGATTTTGATCCCGAGGAGCTGCAGGCGCTGGCAGATTCCATTGCCACCCACGGCATTATTCAGCCGCTGACCGTCCGGGAGCTTCCCAGCGGCTATTATCAAATCATTGCCGGTGAGCGCCGCTGGCGCGCCGCACGGCTGGCAGAGCTGACGGAAGTCCCTGCCATCATTATTGATGCAGACGACAAAAAGACAATGGAGCTGGCGCTGATCGAGAATTTGCAGCGGCAGGACTTAAACCCGGTGGAAGAAGCACTGGGCTATCAGGTGCTGATGGACGGCTACGGTCTGACCCAGGAGGAGGCGGCAAAGCAGGTGGGAAAATCCCGCCCCGCAATTGCCAATGCCCTGCGACTTCTCACCTTGTGTCCTGATGTTCTGGAGCAGGTGCGCGCCGGTAAGCTTTCTGCCGGTCACGCCCGGGCAGTACTGAGCCTGAAGACAGAAAAGGCGCAAAAAGAGGCTGCCCAAAAGATCATTGCGCTGAGCCTGTCTGTGCGTCAGGCAGAAACCCTTTGCAAGAATATGGCAAAAGAGCCTAAAAAGCCTGCTTCCAGCGATGTTACCTTGAAGGTCAACTATGTAGCTGAGTGCGAAAAGGCGCTGAGCAAAACCCTTGGCAGAGGCGTTAAGATCGTCAACGGCAAGCGCAAGGGTCGGTTTGAGCTGGAATTTTACGGACAGGAAGATCTGCAGGTCCTTTTAGATCTGCTTATGAAACTTAAAAAATAAAGAGAGGTATTTCTTATGGAAAAGAAACTGTATCGCAGCAACAAAAACAAGAAGATCGCCGGTGTATGCGGAGGTCTTGCGGAGTATCTGAATATCGACGCCTCCATTATCCGGATCATTTGGGCACTGCTGATTTTGTGCGCCGGCACAGGTCTGATAGCTTACATCGCTTGCGCCCTTATCATCCCGGAAGACCCCAGTGTGATCGACGTTTAATAAGTACTAACCCGGAAGACTTCCGGATATTATGTAAACCGAAAGAAGGATTAAATTATGAAAAAGCTTTTTAAGGAATTCCGTGAATTTATCGCCCGTGGCAATGTGATCGATATGGCAATCGGTGTTATCATCGCCGGTGCTTTCGGCAAGATCACCACTTCCCTTGTAAACGATGTGTTTATGCCCTTTATCAGCTGGATCTTTGGCACCCGGGATATGACTGCCCTGAACATCATTGTTCGCCCCGAGCTTTTGGACGAGACCGGTGCTGTTGTGCAGCAGGCCATCACCATTGGCTTTGGCACGCTGGTTGCAACCATTATTGACTTCCTGCTGATCGGTCTGGTGGTCTTTATGGTGGTCAAGGCGATCAACACCGCCAAGAAGCTGGCTGAGAAGAAGGAAGAAGCAGCCGAGGAGGCAGCGCCTGCCGATCCCGAGCCTTCCAACGAAGAAAAGCTGCTGACCGAGATCCGTGACCTGCTGAAGGAGAAGAACTGATATGACGAAATTCGTCAGGTGTCTTTCTGCTGTTCTGGCGCTGTGTCTTGTGTTTTGCGGCTGTAATGCTCCCCAAAAGGAACAGACCGTTGCCTGCGGAGAGCTGGTCCTCACCCTCCCCGCTTCCTATATCGACCTGAGCGATCAGGACTATGCAAAAGGCTTTCCTTTGGTGTATGGCTTTGAAAACAAGGCAGTTCTGGCGATCAGCGAGAACCGCGCCCCGTTGGAAGAATACTATCCGGATATCAATGCAGAAAAATATGCCATGCTGTTTGTGGAGACCAACGGTCTTTCCAGCCAGGTGGGCAAGCTGGGTGAGCTTGTGACCTTTACTTACACAGCAGCCGTGGATGGCACAGACCTTACCTACCTGTGCGGTGTCTTTATGTCTGCGGACAATTTCTGGTGCGTCCAGTTTTACTGCCCCACAGAGGACTTTGAAGATAGCCAGGCAGAATTTATGGGCTATTTGCAAAAAATTCAGGTCCAGGAAACATTGACAAAATAAGACAAAAAGTCTATACTAGATACGTTTTTACCGATAACGCACCGCAGGAAGGATTGATTATATGTTTAAGATCGTTCACAAGAAGGAACTGAACAGTGCGGTCACCTTAATGGAAATCGAAGCACCCTTCATTGCCAAGAAAGCGAAAGCCGGTCAGTTTATTATTTTCCGCCTGGATGAGCAGGGTGAGCGTGTTCCCCTGACCATCGCCGGCTACGACCGGGAAAAGGGCACAGTTACCATTATTTTCCAGAAGGTTGGCTTTGCCACCATTGCCCTGGGCGCTTTGAACGAAGGCGACTATATTCGCGATTTCGTAGGCCCTCTGGGCAAGCCCACCCCTGTGGAGGGCAAGAAGAAGGTCTGCGTGGTGGGCGGCGGCGTTGGCTGTGCTATCGCATTGCCCTCTGCAAGAGCCTTTAAGGAAGCCGGTGCGGAGGTTACGGTTATTGTAGGTTTCCGCAGCAAGGATATTGTGATTTTGGAAGAAGAATTCAAGGCAGTGGCTGACCGCCTGATTTTGATGACCGACGATGGCTCTTACGGCCAGCACGGTCTGGTCACCCAGCCTTTGAAGGAAATGCTGGAAGATGGTGAGCAGTTCGACGAGGTTCTTGCCATCGGTCCCATCCCCATGATGAAGTTCGTTGCCTTAACCACCAAGCCTTTCGGTACCCATACCATGGTTTCCCTGAACCCCATTATGGTGGACGGCACCGGTATGTGCGGCGGCTGCCGCGTTACCGTTGGCGGCGAAGTGAAGTTTGCCTGCGTGGACGGACCGGAATTTGACGGTCATCAGGTGGATTTTGCGGAGCTGATGAGCCGCAACGCTACATATCGGGGTCGAGAAGCAGATGTAAAAGAACATCACGCTTGCCGTATGGATGCAATGGGCAAGGCCCTGATTAAGTAAGGAGGAAACTGCAATGGCGAATATGACTTTAGTAAAGACCCCTATGCCGGAGCAGGACCCCAAGATCCGTGCCCGCAATTTTCAGGAGGTGGCCATTGGCTACACCGCCGAAATGGCCATTGAGGAGGCAAACCGCTGCTTAGGCTGCAAGAACCCCAAGTGCGTGGAGGGCTGCCCTGTCAATGTGCGCATCCCGGAATTTATTAAGAAGATCCAGGAGGGCGACTTCAAGGCCGCCTATGAGATCGTCACCTCTACCAACGCCCTGCCGGCACTGTCCGGCCGCGTTTGTCCTCAGGAAAGCCAGTGCGAATGCCGCTGTGTTCGGGGTATCAAGGGTGAGCCCGTTGCCATTGGCAGACTTGAGCGGTTCGTGGCTGACTGGTATCGGAAAAATGTGAACGCAATGCCCGAAAAGGTGGCATCCAACGGCAAGAAGGTTGCTGTGGTGGGTTCCGGCCCTGCCGGTCTGACCTGCGCTTCCGATCTGGCTAAGAAGGGCTATCAGGTCACTGTGTTTGAAGCTCTCCACACCGCCGGCGGCGTGCTGGTTTACGGCATTCCCGAATTCCGTCTGCCCAAGGCGATCGTTGCCAACGAGGTTAAAAAGCTGGAAGCTCTGGGCGTGGAAGTGATGACCAATATGGTCATCGGTCGTGTGCTGACCATCGACGAGCTGTTCGAAATGGGCTACAAGGCTGTGTTCGTAGGCTCTGGCGCAGGTCTTCCTATGTTTATGAACATTCCCGGCGAATCTCTGGTGGGCGTTATGTCCGCCAACGAGTACCTGACCCGTACCAACCTGATGAAGGCTTACGATGAAAGCTACGACACCCCCATCATCAAGTCCAAGGCAGTTGCGGTGGTGGGCGGCGGTAATGTGGCAATGGATGCCGCCCGCTGCGCCATGCGTCTGGGTGCGGAGAATGTTTATGTTGTTTACCGCCGTGGCGAAGCAGAAATGCCTGCCCGTGCAGAAGAAAAGCACCACGCCAAGGAAGAGGGCATCGAGTTTAAGACTCTGTGCAATCCTGTGGAGATCATCGGCGACGAGAATGGCAGAGTCTGCGGTATGAAGTGCATCCGTATGGAGCTGGGTGAGCCGGACGCTTCCGGTCGCCGCCGCCCCATCGAAGTGCCGGATTCCGAGTTTATTCTGGATGTGGACACCGTGATTATGTCTTTGGGTACAAATCCCAATCCTCTGATCCGCTCCACTACCCCCGGTCTGGAAACCAACCGGAAGGGCGGTCTGATCGTCAACGAAAAGGAAATGACCACCCGGGACGGCGTGTTTGCCGGCGGTGACGCAGTCACCGGCGCAGCCACCGTGATCCTGGCAATGGGCGCAGGCAAAAAGGGCGCTGCCGCGATTGACGAATACCTGAATAAGTAAAACAAAAAAGTGCTGTCCTTTACAGTTTGTAAAGGACAGCACTTTTTTTGCAACACCGGCAAATTTCTGTTTGACGATTAGACCCATCGTAGGGCGGGGGCTTGCTCCCGCCGCTGCCGTATCATCAAATGATAATATAACTGGGGTTTTAGGGCATCGAACCCTAAACCCCCAGACGGCGGGAGCAAGCCCCCGCCCTACAACTTCGGTTTTCGTTTGTTGTGAGCAGCCATCGTACCTGCGACATAATTGTCCATTGTCAACTGTCAATTAAAAAGCGTGTTGCCGGAGCAACACGCTTTTTTGAAATCTTACACCATTGCAGCGGTGATGATTGCCATCTTGTAGACCTCGTCGGCGTTGCAGCCGCGGCTAAGGTCATTGATGGGAGCAGCCAGACCCTGCAGGATGGGGCCGTAGGCCTCGAAGCCGCCCAAACGCTGGGCGATCTTGTAGCCGATGTTGCCAGCCTCGATGGTGGGGAAGATGAAGGTGTTGGCATAGCCAGCCACGGGAGAGCCGGGGAACTTCAGCTGACCGACCTCAGGAGCAACCGCAGCATCGAACTGCATTTCGCCGTCGATCAGAAGATCCGGAGCCATTTCCTTTGCCACCTTGGTTGCCTCGTTAGAAAGCTTCACAGTGCCGCCCTTGCCGGAGCCGTTGGTGGAGAAGCTGAGCATAGCAACCTTGGGCTCGATGCCGAAGACCTTAGCGGTGTTGGCAGTCTCAATTGCAACCTCAGCCAGCTTCTGCGCAGCGGTCAGGACCACATTGCCGTCCTTGTCCACGGAGTCCTCATAGCTCAGATTGATTGCGCAGTCGCCCATTGCCAGCTTTTCTTCGCCACGGACCATAATGAAGCAGGAGGACACCAGATGCGCGCCCTTCTTGGTCTTGACCAGCTGCAGAGCGGGACGGACCGTGTCAGCGGTGGAGTAAGTAGCGCCACCCAGCAGGGAGTCTGCATAGCCCATCTTTACCAGCATTGTGCCGAAGTAGTTGCCCTTAGAAAGCGCAGCCTTGCAGTCTTCAGCGGACATCTTGCCCTTGCGCAGCTCAACCATCTTCTCTACCATTTCGTCCATACCGGCGTAGGTAGCGGGATCGATGATCTCCACGCCCTCAATGTTGAAGCCGCCCTTTGCAGCGTTTGCCTTTACTTCCTCCACATTGCCGATGAGGATGGGGGTCAGGAAGCCGCCCTCGTTCAGGCGTGCAGCTGCCTCCAGGATTCTGGCGTCGTGACCTTCCGTAAAGACGATCTTACGGGGGTTCTGCTTCAAAGTTTCAATCATAGCATTGAACATAAGTCTTTCCTCCAATATTGGGCCTTGCCCATAATTTTACAAATAAATTATACATCATATTTATCAGTCGTGCAACCGCTTTTTTGATAATTGATAATCAAAAATTTCGGTATTTCCTTCGGAAATGATTTAGAATTATGATCCGTCCGCAACGCGGACTCCACAATTTTCAATTTTCAACTTTCAATTTTCAATTGACCTTTGTATCAATTTCTGCTATTTTATAATCAGGAAGGAGGTCCTGTATATGAATATGGAAGCAATACTCTGGTTTGGCGCAGCACTTATATTTCTGCTTGTAGAAGCCAATACTGTAGCTGTGGTGTCTGCCTGGTTTTGTGTTGGTGCACTGGCAGCAATGGTGGCAGCCTTTTGCGGCGCGCAGCTGTGGCTTGAGATTGCAATTTTTGTTGTGGTTTCTGCCCTTTCTCTGGCAGCCTTCCGTCCGCTGGTGAAGAAGCATTTCAACGCAAAGGTGAAGAAAACCAATCTCGATGCAGTAATCGGCACAGTCGGAACAGTCCTTGAGCCAATCGATAATATTGAAGCCACCGGTCGGGTGAAGCTGGGCGGTATGGAATGGAGTGCCAGAAGCACCTCCGGCGACCCGATCCCGGCAGGAACGGTCATTCAAGTGGACCGGATCGAAGGCGTAAAGGTTTTTGTAAGCTTATCGGAAGAAGCAGTAAACACAAAATAAGGAGGAAATTTTATGGAGTGGATTATTCCTGTAGGTCTTGTAGCAATCGTTTTCATTCTCATTGTCAGAAACATTTTCGTGGTCCAGCAGTCCCGGGCCTATGTGGTGGAGCGGCTGGGTGCATTTCATAAGGTCCAGACCGTGGGCCTGCACATCAAAGTACCCTTTATTGACCGGATCGCCCGCCGGGTGAGCCTGAAGGAGCAGGTGCTGGACTATCCCCCCCAGCCGGTTATTACCAAGGATAATGTTACGATGCAGATCGACACGGTGGTGTATTTCCAGATCACAGACCCCAAGCTCTACACCTATGGCGTGGAGCAGCCGATGGCAGCTATGGAGACCCTGACTGCCACCACCCTGCGTAATATCATCGGCGATCTGGAGCTGGATCAGACCCTGACCAGCCGCGATATTATCAACACCAAAATGCGCGCCATTCTGGACGAGGCAACCGACCCCTGGGGCATTAAGGTCAACCGTGTGGAGCTGAAGAACATTCTGCCTCCCCAGGATATCCAGAGCTCTATGGAAAAGCAGATGAAGGCTGAGCGCGACCGCCGTCAGGCAATTTTGCAGGCTGAGGGTCAGAAGAAGTCCGCCATCCTGATCGCAGAAGGTGAGCGGGAATCTGCAATCCTCCGTGCCGATGCAGAAAAGCAGGCCGCCATTTTGAAGGCAGAAGCAGAAAAGCAGGCTGCGATCCTGAAGGCAGACGGCGAAGCCCAGGCAATTCTGAAGGTCCAGCAGGCGCTTGCCGATTCTCTGGGTATGCTCAACGAAAAAGCACCTACCGAGCAGGTCATTAAGCTTAAGAGCATTCAGGCGATGGAAAAGGTAGCCGACGGAAAGGCGACCAAGATCATCATCCCCTCGGAAATGCAGGGTCTGGTGGGTCTCGCCAGTGGCATCGCTGAGACTGTGAAAGAGAAATAACTGTAACGGACACCCCGGGAGGGGTGTCCCTACGCGCAATATGGATCGATATTCGATCAAGGAGAAAATATGGCAAAACAGGATAACCGTTTTGAAAAGATCTATTCCCAAGGCGGCTTTACCCGGGTAATGGAGATCTGGGTGGACAAAAAGACCGGTGTGAACTATCTTTGCACCCAGTCCGGCTATGCCGGCGGTATGACACCCCTTTTAAACCGGGACGGCACACCGGTGGTGACCCCGGTCGGTCCGACCTATAAGGACGAATAAAAGAGCAGGTTGCAACAAATATGTTGCAACCTACTCTCGATATAAATCCCTTATGGGATTTTCGATATGCATCTTCGATGCTCGATATGTGCTGGCGCACTCGATATGCGCTGCGGCGCGTGAAGGGATTTTATGTCGCACTCGTCGCCAAAGGCGACATATCGAATGGATGCGATACATCCATATATCGATTTTGCCATAAGGCAAAAATATCGAATTGCGTAGCAATATATCGACAAGCAAAAGCGCGCATTGCGACTGCAATGCGCGCTTTATTTAAACAAATTATTCAGCCACATAGGGCAGCAGGGCGATCTGACGGGCGCGCTTGATAGCGGTGGTCAGGTCTCTCTGGTGCGCTGCGCAAGTGCCGGTTGTACGGCGGGGCAGGATCTTGCCGCGCTCGGACAGGAAACGGCGAAGCTTTGCAGTGTCCTTGTAGTCAATAGCGGTAACCTTGTCCACGCAGAAAGCGCATACCTTCTTGCGCTTACGGGGACGAACACGCTGTTCGTTAGCCATAACATTTACCTCCTGTTAGAGTAGAAAAGTTCAAAATTTAATTAAAACGGCAATTGTGCATCGTCATCTTCCAGCATCGCAAAATCGGATGCGGGAGCGGGTGCGGGCGCAGAGTAGCCGCCGTAAGCGGGGGCTGCAGGTGCTGCATAAGCACTGCCCATACTGTCGCCATCGCGCTTGCTGTCGCCAAAGTAGACATTGTCTGCTACCACTTCAGCAGTGCGGCGCTTGTTGCCGTCCTTATCGGTCCAGGGGCGGATCTGCAGCCGTCCGGACACCACAGCCATACGGCCCTTGGTGAAGTACTTGGACACAAACTCGCCGGTCTGCCGCCAGGCAACACAATCGATGAAATCCGTTTCCTTTTCGCCGGCTTCATTCTTACCGAAGTCACGATCGACTGCCAGCGTAAAAGAAGCAACGGCAACCCCACTGGCCGTGCGGCGCAGCTCGGGGTCCCGGGTCAGACGACCCATAATGACAATGTGGTTAAGCATAAGTCGGTTTCCTCCTTAAGCTTCCACTGCAGTGACCATGCAACGCAGGACGCCTTCGGTGATCTTCATCACACGCTCCAGCTCTGCAGGGAAAGCGGGCTTGGTCTCAATGTTCATCAGAACATAGTAGCCCTCGGTCAAGTCGTTGATGGGGTATGCCAGACGACGGTTGCCCCACAGATCGATGTTGCAGAGAGTACCCTCCGCTTCCACCATTGCCTTGAACTTTTCCACAAGTGCGTTGATGCCCTCCTCGCCCTGTGCGGGGTCGATGATGTAGAGCACCTCGTACTTACCGGTGATCTTAGCCATGTTGTTTGCACCTCCTTTTGGACTTTTGGCCCCCGGTCGCGCCGGGAGCAAGGATATGCCTGCACACGCAGGCTAGTGTATTATATAGGACTTGTCCCCAAAAGTCAAGAAAAATTTGCATATCCTTCTTTCTCTGGGGCAAACTGGAAAAGAGGTGGGGCAGTTGTTTGTATACTATATCCGCACGATACTCATTTATTTAGCACTCATCACAGTGATCCGTATGATGGGAAAACGGCAGATCGGACAAATGGAGCCGTCGGAATTTGTGGTGACAATGTTTGTGGCGAACCTGGCATCCATCCCACTGGAGGATGTGGAGCTTCCGATGTATGGGGGTATCGTACCCATTGCCACTGTGCTGGGGCTGGAGCTGGTGCTGGCGGGACTTTCTATGCGGAGCATTAAGATCCGAAAGCTCCTGTGCGGCAAGCCGGTAATTTTAATCGAGAATGGCAAGATCATTCAGGGAAATCTCCGAAAGACCCGGGTCACCCTGGACGAGCTGACAGGTCATTTACGGGAAAAAGATGTACTGGACCTTCGAAGTGTCCAGTACGCCATTTTGGAGACAAACGGAAATCTTTCTGTGTTCCCCTTCCCCAAGGACCGCCCTGCCAGCGCAAAAGAGGCAGGCATTCAATGTAAACGCCAGTATTTTCCCATTACGATCATTTCCGACGGCAAGCTGATGCCGGAAAATATGTCCGTTGCAGGAAAGGACCGCAAATGGGTGGAACGGGTGCTTAAGGAGAAAGATGCCCGGCTGGAAGATACCTGGCTTCTGACCGTGGACGGGGGCGATAACATCCTGTTTTACCGGAGGGAGGGCTGATATGGGTAAGCGCTTTTGGCTGGGCGTAGGCATTTTGGCAGCACTTCTAATATTAGGTGTCGGAGAAAAGCTTATCAATTGAAAATTGAAAGTTGAAAATTTCGGTATTTCCTTCGGAAATGATATAAAAAGGAGATTGCCACGGGCGTAAACGCCCTCGCAATGACACGGTTTTCGTTTGTTGCGAACATCTATCGTACCTGCGACCTAATTTTCAATTTTCCATTGTCAATTTTCAATTACTTGTGCCGTGGGCAAGGTCGGATATTGCCTGTGCAAGAATTTCTGCGGATAAGAGTGCCTCTTGTCGGGTATTCCCCGCAGCGCCCATTTCCACCAGCACCATACCAGGCATCAGATCCTGATTAAACCGGGAAGCACGGAGACTCAGCTGTCGGCAGATCCCCGGCTGATTTTTTTCCAATTGGGCGTGGAGCTTCACCCCCAGCGCAAAATTTTCCTTCCAATTGGGATGGGACAGGCCGGCAGAATGACTCCCCAGCACCAGCATCAGCTTTGCCGCAGAGCCGGCCTCTGTGGAAAGGGAATGCCCCACCTGATTGCCGCTGCTGTCCGTGGCTGCATCCCGATGCAGATCCAGCACCAATTGGATAGATGGATACTGGGCTAAGTATTGGGAAACGGTCTGGCGTGCCTGACTGTAAGAGCCATTGTAAGAAGGGTAGTCGTGGAGGGTGCGGTCGTGGAGCACGGAAATCCCCTTTTGGGTAAGTTCTTCTGCCAAGTGCGCGCCTACCGAAATCATATTATAGCCTTCGTCCAAGGTGCGAAAGGGGGAAGATTCCCCATACCCCTCCGTGTTTACATAACTTTCCGTTCCGTGGGTATGAATGATCAAAACAGTAGGCTTATCCCCGGTCAGATCCCAGGAAAGGGGCTGCAGCAGCGCACCGGCAGGATCGATATCGAAGCTGCTGGAATTGCGGACAGATATCAACGCCGCATCTGTCTGATGAAAGACTGCGGCAGCCGGTTGCGCTTCTGGATTTTCAGACAAAACAGATATGGTTTCTGCCGGTTCGGTTTCCCCGGGAGCTGTTGTTTCCAAAGGGGGCTCGTCCGCCGAAGGCTGGATGCGAACCGCTCTGCCCGTCTCCAGAAACAAAATAATTTCCGCCACCCGCTGCTGGGTCAGCGCCTCCACAGTGGTTTCCATAACACTGCTTCCCAGCAGCCGAAAAAGCAGTGCACAGACGATCACCGCCGCGCCTACCTGTAAGACCCTCCGGTCTGTATCCATAAAAGCCCTCCTTTGTTAAATGCAAAGTGTAGAGTGCAGAATTGCGGGCGGCAGATTGCCGCCCCTACAAAGATCTATCGATCGTGGGTGTAGGGGTCGTCGCCCTCGACGACCCGTCGCCGAAGGCGCAATAATCGAATTGCGGGACGCCGGGGCGTCGTCCCCTACGAATATCTATCGTACCTGTGGGGTAATTTTCAATTTTCAATTAAGATAGCAGAAAGGGCGTGCCCTTCGGCACACCCTTTCTCTATCTACCGTATTTCATTTGGTTTTTTCCATTTGGGACGGGCGCGGAGCTCCTGGCGGAGCCTTTGGAAAAAATCTGTTAAAAGCGCCTTGCTTTCTTCCTCCCGGACACCCTTCATCACTTCGGGGTGGTGGTTAAAATTCATTGCAAACAGATCGCAAACAGAGCCGCAAGCACCGCATTTTTCGTCGGATGCACCGAAAACCACCTTGGGAATTCTTGCGTTAATGATCGCACCGGCGCACATGGGGCAAGGCTCTAAGGTCACATACAGGGTGCAGTCCCAAAGCCGCCAGCCCCCTAAAATTTTACAGGCATCGCCGATCGCCTCGATCTCCGCGTGGCCGAGGGCAGTTTTTCCGGTCTCCCGGCGGTTTCTGCCTCTGCCCACGATCTGACCGTTTCGCACGATCACACAGCCAACCGGCACTTCGCCCTCAGCGGCGGCTTCCTTTGCCAGCGCCAGCGCCGCATCCATAAAAGAAATATCTTCCACAGCCTGTCCCCTCCTTTGCTCTAATCATATCCGAGAGGAGCAACACAGTCAAGTAAATTTCTGTTTGTCGGTCAGTTGTAAACATTGCAGCCAGCCATCGTACCTCCACGTCTTTGCGAAGGTGCGATAGCACCTGTGGCAAACCGCATCCCCGAAAGCACTACAATACCAAAGCTTTTTGTTAGGAGAACGGATTGCCACACCAGCGTGCGCGCTGGTTCGCAATGACGTGCGTGTTAAGAAATCTGCGCGACAAACTGGAATTTGACAATTCGCAGTATAGCACACGGCAGGCGCAAAATTAAAAGAAAAAAGCAATCGGTTGCAATGAAACTTCTTTAATGGTATAATGACGAAAAGTATTTTAAGGAGAAGGCTATGAAGACCCTTTTGCATATTTGCTGCGCCCCCTGTGCCAATCAGTGCATCCAGGCGCTGCGGGGGGATAACATTGATGTGACCGGCTTCTGGTACAACCCCAACATCCACCCCTTTACAGAATACCGTGCCCGGCGCAATTGCCTGCGGGAGTATGCCCAGACGATCAATTTACCTTTGATCGAGCAAAATGATTATGCTCTGCGCCCCTTTGTCCGGGCGGTGGCAGAGGACATTGAAAACCGCTGTGTAAAATGCTATGAAATGCGCCTTTTCGAAACCGCACGGCAGGCAAAAGAAGGCGGCTTTGACAGCTTCACATCCAGCCTGTTCATCAGCCCCTATCAGAACCACGAGCTGATGAAAGAAACGGCAGAACGGGCGGCGACGCAGTACGGTGTGGAATTCTTATACCGGGATTTTCGTCCCTATTTTAAGCCCGGTCAGGAAAAAGCCAGAGAGCTGGGCTTTTATATGCAGAAATACTGCGGCTGTGTCTTTTCCGAGGAAGAGCGGTATTTGAAGAAAAGTAAGATCATTCCCTGATGACGGACGTCTGTCAAGGATGAATGTAGGGACGCCCGTCCCCGGGCGTCCGCGGACACCCCGGGAGGGGTGTCCCTACGAACAACCAGGAGGAAATATGGAATTAAATTTGATTGCCCCGTGCTTATTTGGCTTGGAGGGCATTGCCGGCGACGAACTGCGCCGGCTGGGTATGGAAAATGTCCGGGTGGAGGACCGCCGTGTTCTCTTTTCCGGTGACGAAACTGCCCTTGCAAAGGCAAATGTGTGCCTGCGCACCGGCGAGCGGATCATGGTGGTGCTGGCGCAATTTGAGGCAAAAACCTTCGAGGAGCTGTTTCAGGGTGTTTATCACACCCCCCTGGAGCAGTTTATCCCTGCAGATGGCCAGTTCCCGGTGAAGGGTCACTGCCTAAATAGCCAGCTGATGAGCACCTCCGACTGTCAGGCGATCATCAAAAAAGCCGCCTCCCGGCGGTTGGGTGAAAAGTACGGCATTTCCTGGCTGCCGGAAACCGGCGTGAAATTCCAGATGCATTTCACCATTTTAAATGATAAGGTTACCCTGTCCCTGGACACCTCCGGACAAGGCCTCCACAAGCGGGGCTACCGGGCGGTGGGCAACGATGCCCCCCTGCACGAAACCCTGGCGGCCGGTATGATCCAACTGACCCGTTTCCGGGGCAGAGAATATTTCTGGGACCCCTTCTGTGGCTCAGGTACGATCCCCATTGAAGCGGCGCTCATCGCCAAAAACCGGGCACCGGGCCTTAACCGCCACTTTGCCGCCGAAGAATTCCCCTGGATGCCGGAGGGTGTGTGGAAGCAGGTAAAGGAAGAAGCCAAGGACAAGGAATTTAACGGACAGTACCGCATTATGGGTTCGGACAGCGACCCCGCTTGCGTATCCCTTTCCTTTGCCAACGCCCGCAAGGCTGGTGTTGCGGACTGCGTGGATTTCCGGGACGGCGATGCCACAAAAATGAGTCTGCCTGCAGAAAGCGGCATCATCGTGTGCAATCCCCCCTACGGTGAGCGGATGATGGAGCAGCAAAGCGCTCAGCGGCTGTATAGCGCCCTGGGTCGCCACTTGAAATTCTCTAACGACTGGAAGAAATTTGTCATTACCTCCGAGCCGGAATTTGAGCATTATTTCGGTAGGCGCTCGGACAAAAAGCGGAAGTTCTACAACGGCAAAATCAAGTGCGATTACTATATGTTTACAGATAATACAAGGAAAAAGAATTAAATGAAACACCTTTTTATCATCAACCCTGCAGCAGGCAGCCGTGACCGGACAGAAGAACACAGAGAAAAGATCGTGAAAGCTTGCGCGGGTCTTGACTACCGGATCGAGGTATCCGGCGGTCCGGGGGAGTGCCGGATACTAGCAAAGGAAGCTGCCCGCAGCGGCGAAGAATACCGGATCTATGCCTGCGGCGGCGATGGAACACTTAACGAAGTGGTCTCCGGGGCAGCCGGTCACGAAAATGTGGCGGTGACCGCCTTTGCCGGGGGCAGCGGCAATGATTTTATCCGGATCTTTGACCGCCCGGAAGCCTTCCGGGAGCTGGAACAGCTTCTGGATGCGGAAGAAGCCACCTTCGACCTGATCCGCTGCAATGATGATATCAGCCTGAATATTTGCTCCGTAGGCTTGGACGCCCGGATCGGCACGGACGTTTCCCGCTACAAGCGGCTGCCGCTGCTCCACGGCTTCCGTGCCTATGCCGCGTCCACCGTTGTCAATGTGATAAAGGGCATTTCGGAGCATTATGTGATCGAAGTGAACGGGGAAGTTCTCGACGGCGACAAAACAATGATCTGCGCCTGCAACGGCCGCTTTTACGGCGGCGGCTTCAATCCTGTTCCCGATGCCGACCCCACCGACGGACTGATGGATGTGCTGGTGGTAGAAAAGGTATCCCGGCTGCAGGTGCCCGGGGTGGTGGGCAAGTACAAGGCAGGAAAATACAAGCAGCTGCCCCGGCTGGTGCGCCATTACCGGACAGACCGCTTAAAGATCGTCTGCGACAAGCCTACTCCTGTCAATCTGGACGGGGAGCTGCGTACATATCAAGAGGTGGAATTT
>JAZQDL010000002.1:0-1579 GCA_045546835.1 Faecousia sp. | reverse complement strand
GGCTGTACACCGGAAACGCTGGAAAGCAAGCCGTTTGCATCATAGCCTGCGGCATACTTGGCGTGGATAACAAAACCACGCACGCCGTTATCGGATGCACGCACAGCCTCCGGCAGAGGCATAAAGCCCTCGGCATACTGTGCCTTGTATTCCACGGTTTTGGTGGTTTCATCACCGCTGCGGCGTACATAGCCGGTCATTTGCATAACACCCACAAAGCTATCCACAGGCTGTGCAGTAAATGCACCATATACGCCCTTGATGGCGTGGATAACAGGCTCAAGGCTGTTTGCATCAATGGTATAGTTTACATCAAAGCAAGCAAACAGCGGGAGGTCTGCATAATCATCCTGGCCGGCGGTGGCAATGGTGGAGGGGGTACAAACAAGCCCCTCATTGTCAGCCATCTTGGTACCAAGGGGGCTGTTGCTGGTGTTATAGCGGTAAAATTGTGAGGTATAGGTTTGCGTAACCGCCGAGGCCGCAGCCTTAAAGAAACGATCCGCAAGGTTGGTGAGGCTGTCATATTCGGCATTAGCGTTTACAAACACGATAAATGCCTGCTTGGTACCGTACTGCTCAATAAGAGCCGGGATAATAAACAGGTCATTTGCACCGTTTGCACGCACCTCATTAAGGGGCAAGCGGTAAAGGGCTTGCTTGCCGGATCCATCATCCTGGATGCCGAGCACATAAGCCTCTTTGCTTACTTTTTCGGGGATGGGTTTTTCAACAACCGAAACAGTATTTGCCATAGTGGTTTACTCCTCCTTATTTTCAAGTAAATAGGCTCCCCGTTCATCACGGAGGAGCCTGTTGTTTTCGTCAGTAATAAAGCCGTACCCAGCGGGTGGCTCAATTACAGCATTTTTGCTTTTTCGCATAAGTAAAAGGGTTATGGGGTTATTGTCCTTTGGTCTGGGGATCAATACAGCCATATTTGCCATATTATCACCCCTCTACAAGCACAACCCACTCACGGGCATTATTGAGTACATACACCATACCAGCATTTGCTACAAGTGCGGTGCTGCCTGGGCGTGGTCTGTTGATGCTCTTGTTATCTTTACCGGTGGGCAAAGTTGCCACATCCTCAATGTTATCCACAATGTACTCATTGTAAGTACCCTGGCCATTGTTGAGGTAGTTTCCATCCTCTCTTAAAACTGTGTACATTTACTTTACCCCCCCCTCTTATCTAAATGCAATGTAATAATAACGGTGGCTGTTTTCGTTGGAGCGTATTTCCTGGCCGCTGTTGTAATTCACTCTAAAACCGCCACTCACGATGCCCAGCACGCAATATGTATTGCTCCAAGTTGTGGTGTAAGTATTAGAGGCATTACGGCTGATAACATTGTAATTACGCAATGCCAAGCCGCCGTGCAGATCGTCAACATCATCGTGGGTATTACCCTCGGCATCAAAAAGCAATACCGCTTTGGGGGTAAAGCCCAGATCAATTACACGGCCCTGCACATTGTTACCGTCATACATACCGGTAACAAAAAGGTTTTGTGCAACGAGCTCAAGCAACGCATTAAGCGTGGTAACGCCCGTGCCACCCATAGAAATGGGC
>JAZQDL010000001.1:0-7656 GCA_045546835.1 Faecousia sp. | reverse complement strand
CCATCAATGAAACAAATAATACCCAACCAGGCTTCTGGGCAAGGCTGTTTGGTAAGAAGAAAAAGAATGACTGAAGAAACGATGGCATCACATGAGAAGGGAAAGCGCAGCAAAGATCTTCCGGTTAAAGTCTGCCTTTATGTTTGACACATCACTTGCCTAGAAAAGCGGAACTGTTCTTAACCTATAGCAAAATGCACCCCGGGGAGTGATTTGCATCCCTCCGGGAGATGAATGCACCCCACACGGTTTTCGGGTTGCACCCCATTTGCACCCCAGGGAATCAAAAATGCACCCCACCTGAAAGTGAGATGCACCCCATTTACGGAACTCTATTAAACCTGTTCATTATTCCCAAAAAAGCAGATATCCCATCTGGGATATCTGCTTTTTTGCTACACCGAGGGACTCGAATAATCTAAATGCAACAGTCCGGTGGACTGTTGCTGCCACCAGTGCAAACACTGGTGGCTACCTTACAATTTGCCTGCGGCAAATTGCACGAGTCCCTCCGGTGTACGCGCAGCTGTGCTGCGCAGTCTAGTCAAGGCAATCAAATTCACTACCCAAAATCGTGTCTACCTCCCCCGTCACTTCCTATTGCTTCAAAAGCACAGATGATTCTTTCAATGCGTTCAAAACAGTCTGCATCCTCCAATATATCATCGCGCACGATCTCCCGAATTTCACATAATATCTTATAACATTGTAATTCAACGATCTGACTGGCATTTAACTGTAGTTCCGGAAAGATCATCTGCGCTTTTTCCTGTGCAAGGAAATGCGCCAAGATTTCAACATTCAGCTCCATACCTTCACCTCGTTATAAGTATACCATTTATGCATTGCAATTGCAATGCATAAAATTCAGTAAATCACCTGTAAACTATAAGCATTACATTTGCAATGCGAGGTGTCGTTTATGGCAAAATTCAAAATTCCGGAGAATCCGCCTACTATCAACAAAACTGTCCGTTTCCCCTCTAACATTGTAGAGCAGGTCGAACTGGCAATTCAGGGAAAAGACTGCACTTTTTCCGGCTTTGTGATTGCCGCCGTCCGCGCAGCATTGGACGAACTTGATAAAGACGCAGTACAACCGTAATCCACCTGACCTTCAAGGACATAGGTGCACAATGGTACATAAAATCAAAGTGCGGTGCAGTTTGAGCTGCACCGCGCCTTTCTTTAAAATTTAATATCAATATACGCCGGGGAGTGGTCGGAGATCGGCAAGTAATATTCGGGGCTATACCGCTCAAAGCGCTTAACAGCCCCTTCAGGTTCGTCCAGCAGATAAATGTGGTCGATAGCCTCTTCAAAAGGTGCGTCGCTATAGAAGGGGTCGTAGCCTGTTTTGGTGCAGGCGTGGTAGCCCACACTTTTCTCTGCGTACTCTGTGGCAATGCTCCTTGAGCAGATCTGCCACCAGTGCAGACACTTCCTGTCCACCGATGATATCCGGCTGGGTATCTAAGTAAACCAAAACCAATCCGCCGATCCGGGCAGCTGCGGAGCAATCGTTGCCCTTTGCCTCCCATTCCGGCAGGTTTTCGTCCCGGTTCCATACATTGTCGGTCATCAGTCTCAATTGTTTTCCCCTCTTTAATATCCCTTTCTAATATAATTGTACCACAGTTCTTTACATAGCGCAAAGCGCAAGTCCGCATAAAACGCATAAAAAGCTGGGCGCAACACTTGACAAACAGAAGCCGTTCTGCTATTCTTTATGGTAATGAGGGAGTAGTGACACATTTTGTGCAGTAAGTCAACATCCTGACCATACGGTCTGGCTTGCTTTCCATCACAAGACTCATGCAAGGTTGTAGCACTGTGCATGGATCTGCTTTTATCATACAAAAAGCCAAGCACAGTTTTACACGGTGCTTGGCTTTTTGTATGAATGTAGTTCCGTATGGATACTATGTATAAAGGAGGAGCAACAATGAAGAAATTGTACACCCAAACCAAAGAAGAGGTTCTACGTGAGCTTGGCACAAGTTCAGAAGGTCTTTCTTCTGAGCAGGCGCAGAAGCGGCTTACGCAGTACGGTCCAAACAAGTTAAAAGAGGGCGAGAAGCCCACCTTGCTGCAGCGTTTCCTCGCTCAGCTAAAAGATCCTATGCTGATCATATTGTTGATTGCCGCCGGTGTCAGCGCCCTGACCGGTATGATCGCCGGTGAAAATGAGTGGGCGGAGGTCATTATTATCCTGGCTGTTGTTCTGCTCAATGCGATTCTGGGTGTTGTGCAGGAAAGCAAGGCAGAAGCTGCTATCGAAGCATTGCAAACGATGACGGCTGCCACCTGTAAGGTTATGCGCGACGGCAAAATGGTCGTCCTGCATTCCGACGAGCTGGTCCCCGGTGACGTAGTCCTGCTGGAAGCCGGCGACGCTGTTCCCGCTGACGGCCGTATCATTGAAAGCGCTTCCCTGAAGATCGAGGAAGCCGCCTTGACCGGTGAATCTGTCCCTGTCAACAAGGTCTTGGAAGCACTGGGTATGAGTGCTGGGCAGGAAGATGTGCCTTTAGGCGACCGTAAGAACATGTGTTATATGGGTTCTACCGTTGTTTACGGTCGTGGCAAAGCAGTGATCACCGCCACCGGCATGGATACCGAGATGGGTAAGATTGCCGGTGCCTTGGCTGCTACAGCCGACGAGCAGACACCACTGCAGAGAAAGCTGGATGAGTTAGGTAAGCTCCTGTCCAAGCTGGTTCTTGGGATCTGTGTGTTCATTTTCGCATTCAATTTGTTTATGGCTCGGGGCGAGCTGGGCCAGGAAGGCCATACTCTGTCTGTCATACTGGAAACCTTTATGGTTGCCGTTTCCCTGGCTGTTGCTGCGATTCCCGAGGGTCTGGCAACTGTTGTTACCGTTGTTCTTTCCATCGGCGTTACCAAGATGTCACAGCGTAATGCCGTTATCCGCCGCCTGACCGCAGTTGAAACACTTGGCTGCACGCAGGTTATCTGCTCCGACAAAACAGGCACTCTGACCCAGAACAAGATGACCGTTGTGGACCATATTGGTCAAACGGATCTGGTTGCTACTGCTATGGCCCTTTGTTCCGATGCCAACCTGAACGGGGAAAATCAGGCAGAGGGCGAGCCCACCGAGTGTGCCCTTGTCAATTTTGCCTACTCCGTTGGCCTGAAAAAGCAAGAACTGGAAAAAGCTACGCCCCGTGTGGATGAAGCGCCATTTGATTCCGGCCGTAAGATGATGTCCACGGTCCACGACCTGGGCAACTCCTACATCCAGTACACCAAGGGCGGTCCGGATGTGATCCTTTCCCGCTGTGCATACTATTATGAAAACGGCGAGATCAAGCCTATGACGGATGCCAAGCGGAGCGAAATTATGACTGCCAACAAGGCTATGGCTGACCGAGCCCTGCGTGTACTGGCTGCCGCTAAGCGCGACTGGGCAGAAAAGCCCTCTGACAATACCCCCGAGTTCCTGGAACGGGATCTGGTGTTCTTAGGTCTGGTCGGAATGATTGACCCCGTCCGTCCCGAGGTCAAGGGTGCAATTGAGGAATGTCGCTCTGCCGGTATCCGGGCTGTTATGATCACCGGCGACCATAAGGACACTGCAGTGGCAATTGCCAAGGAACTAGGAATCATCACGGATGCTTCTGAAGCTATCACCGGTGCAGAACTGGACGAAGTCTCCGACGCAGACATCTGCGAGTTTGTAAAAAAATACAGTGTTTATGCCCGGGTGCAGCCTGAGCATAAGACCCGCATCGTCAATGCCTGGAAAGCCAACGGAGCAGTCGTTGCTATGACCGGCGACGGTGTCAACGACGCGCCCTCCATCAAGTCTGCTGACATCGGTGTAGGTATGGGTATAACCGGTACGGATGTTACAAAAAATGTAGCAGATATGGTTCTGGCAGATGACAACTTTGCCACTATCGTTTCCGCTGTGGACGAGGGTCGCCGGATCTATGATAATATTCGTAAGGCAATCCAATTCCTGCTGGCCTCCAATATGTCTGAGGTTCTGGGTGTTTTCTGCTCTACCCTTATGGGCTTTACCCTTTTAAATCCGGTGCATCTGCTGTTTATCAATCTGGTTACTGACTGCTTCCCTGCATTGGCATTGGGTATGGAAAAGGCCGAGCCGGACACTATGAACCGTCCTCCCCGTAATTCCAAAGAAGGCATATTTGCCGGCGGTCTGTTTGGAGATATTGCCTACCAAGGCATTCTCGTTACGTTTCTGACCATCCTTTCCTATATCATCGGAAACAGCTTCCAGGTGGGTAAAATTGCAATGCCTGTGGGTGTTTCTGAACACGGTATGACTATGGCGTTCTTAACTATGTCTATGTGTGAAATTTTCCACTCCTTTAATCTGCGCTCTCAGAGAAAGTCCATTTTCAGTCTGAAGGGTCAGAACAAGATCCTGTGGGCCGCAATGCTCGGTTCGCTCCTGTTAACTACTGCTGTACTGGAGATCCCGTTCCTTGCCAATGCCTTTGGCTTTACTCCCATCGGCGCAGCGGAATATGGCATTGCAATTGCTCTGGCAATTCTGGTGATCCCTGTAGTAGAAATCGTAAAGCTCATTCAGCGCAAGACAGCAAAGGCTTAAATCAAACAATGTTCTTTAACCGGGACCGCCCAAAGGGCGGTCCCGGTCTATATCGGTTGACTTTTTTTGCCGGGAATATTATAATCAAGGCAAATACACAACGCTTTTATGAGGTGTTTTATGAGCAAAGTGATCTTTCAAATCGAAGGCGGCGCACCGGTCACAATAGACTGCAATCCGGGGGATAATCTTCTGGAGGCTGCCCGCCGTGCCAATGTGGCGATCGATGCCCCCTGCTCCGGCAACGGCTCTTGCGGCAAGTGCCGCGTAAAACTGCTGGAGGGTGAGCTGGATTGCATCAAAAGCCGCCACATCAGCGACGAAGAATGGGATGCCGGCTGGCGCTTGAGCTGCAATGCCAAGGTCCTTGGCGACTGCACGGTCCTTGTGCCGGACATTGCCTCTGCCTACCAAAGCCGTATGAAGACGGCAGACCTGTCCTCCCCGGAGGAGCTGGCGATTTTTGAAAATGCCCAAAAGGGTCTGTTAGACAGCGGCATTTCCTTTGAAAACAACTTCCGCGCTGTGGTGTTTGCAATGTCTGCCCCCACAGAAGATGATACGATGCCCGACAACGAACGGCTGACCTGGGCGCTTCAGGCTGAACTGGGTGTGCAGAAGGTACATATTCCCTTCCCGGTGATGGCAAAGCTGGCAAGCACCCTTCGGGAAAATAACTTTAATGTTTGTGTCAAGGGCGAGGTGCAGGGGGATACCTTCCTGTGTATGGACATTTGCAGTGCCGAGGACACGGCTATTGTAGGCTGTGCCATTGATATTGGCACAACTACCGTCACAATGGTGCTGACCGATCTGAAAGATGGCAAGCTCCTTACCAAAGGCTCTTCCGGCAACGGTCAGATCCGCTTCGGTGCGGATGTCATTAACCGCATTATTGAGCAGAGCCGCCCCGGCGGCAAGAAAAAGCTGCAGGATGCCATTGTAAAGGACACCCTGACCCCCATTATTGCAAACCTGTGCAAAACTGCAGATATTTCTGCCCGGAGCATTCTGCGGCTGAGCATAGGTGCAAACACCACTATGAACCACCTGCTCTTAGGTGTGGATACCGACCCTGTGCGTATGGACCCCTACATCCCCAGCTTCTTTAGCTGGGAGGGTCTGAAAGCCGGTGATCTGCATCTGCCTGCCAATCCCCTTGCCCCTGTGGTGATCGCACCCAACATTGGCTCTTATGTAGGCGGTGACATTACCGCCGGCACACTGGCTGCCCGGATCTGGGACAAGGATGAAATGAGCCTGTTTATCGATCTGGGTACAAACGGCGAGATCGTATTCGGCAGCCGGGATTTTCTGATGTCCTGCGCCTGCTCTGCCGGTCCTGCCTTTGAGGGTGGCGACATCTCCTGCGGTATGCGCGCCACCGACGGTGCGATCGAAGCCTGCACCATCGATGCAGATACAATGGAGCCGAGCTTAACCATCGTAGGCGACGCCGGGCAAAAGCCGGTGGGCATCTGCGGCTCGGGTATTATCGATATTATTGCAGAGCTGTTCCGCTGCAAGATCATTAACCCCAAGGGTCTGTTTGTCCGGGAAGGTGAACGGGTTCAGCGGGATGCCCACGGGATGGGCAGATATGTAATTGCCACCTCAGAGGAATCGGAGACTGGCAGAGAGGTTTCCATTAACGAAGTGGACATCGACAACTTCATCCGTGCCAAGGGCGCGATCTTCTCCGCTGTGGATACCTTACTCCAGTCTGTGGATATGACCCCGGATTGCATCGACAAGGTCTATGTAGCCGGCGGTATCGGCTCTGGCATCAATATGCAAAATGCAGTGCGGATCGGTATGTTCCCGGATGTGGAGCTTAGTAAGTATGAGTACATCGGCAATTCCTCCCTGACCGGCGCTTACGCAATGGTCCTTAGCGACGAGGCTATCGCCAAGTGTGCCGAGGTGGCTGCCAATATGACCTACCTGGAGCTTTCCACCTACCCCGGCTATATGGATTCCTTTGTGGCCGCCTGCTTCATTCCCCACACCGACGCAAAACTGTTTCCCAGTAGTTTTTGATTGTAGGGGAGGCAACCTGCCGCCTGCAGGAGATTGCCATGTCGCGTTACTCCTCGCAATGACGCAAAAGTGCGACATCCTCTCGTAGGGCGGGGGCTTGCTCCCGCCGTCGACAACCGAGCATTTTAGCGGCGGGAGTAAACCCCCGCCCTACAGTAAAACATAAAAGTTGGGCGTGGTGCAAAAATTGCACCACGCCCTTTACAAAGAGGAAAGAAAATGAAGAAGCGATCAATCTTGTTTCAGGAACTCTTCCGGATCCACATACTGGTCGTTACAGGTGACGCTGAAGTGAAGATGTTCGCCGATGGCATTTTCCAGAAGGGCAGTATCCCCCACGTAGCCGATGGTCTGCCCGGCGGTCACTGTGTCACCGGCAGAAACCTTCAGGTCTTCCGAAAGGCTGCTGTACTGGGTCACATAGCCGCCTTCGTGGCTGATGACTACAGTCGTGCCCATCGTTTCGTCCTCGTAGACCGTGTAGACCTTGCCGTCTGCCGCAGCCATTACTGCAGTACCCGGCTCGGCGGCATAGTCAATGCCGCTGTGGACACGCCAATCCCGGGTGGTCTGGTTGTAGCTCAGGGTCTCCATCGCATAGGGAGCAATCACATCGCCATTTACCGGTTTTGTGATCTTGCCGGGTCGTTTGATCAGGGAAGGTTCGGTGGCATTGTCCGTCCCGGGAATATCCCCGGGTTGGGTCGCCACAGCTTCCACCCCGTCCCCGCCTACGGTAGACACAGGATCTTTCTGCAGACTTACATCATCATTTGCGTTTCGGTAATACAAATAGCCGGAAATCCCAATGGCCGCAGCACACAGGATCAGGGCTATGTAGTAGCCCTTACCGCCGAAGCCTTTGGTAAAATTTTTCTTGCTCATTTCAAGCACCTCCGAAGTCAGTATTTCCATTATTACGGAAGTTAAACCATTTTTTAGAAAAAATTGTTGCACAACACTTTTTTCTTTTTTACATACAAAGCAGCACTATGCGGTGGGAGCAA